>JAHDSS010000356.1 GCA_018432565.1 Kiritimatiellia bacterium | reverse complement strand
TCGGGTTTGTCATTCCATGGGACTTCGCGAAGGCATCCCCATGACCTTTGCCGGGTTCAACCGCCGGATGCGGAAAACCGCACGTCCGGTGGTGTGGAAGGGGCACGGGGTGCAATTCCCCGTGCCCCCATCCAATCAGGGAGGGGGCAAAGGAACAGCCGTCACCGGCCACTGACCACCAGCCACCGAATTTTGGGGTTTCCGGGGGATGGGGGATTGGCTAGACTGCGCGGCGTGAATCGGGTGGGCAGGAGGTGGATGATGGAACAGAACGAGAGCAAATGGATTGCGCAGTTGAGCGAGATGGCGCTGGCCAGCAGCCAGGTGGATTCCTCGCTGTACGCGAAATACGACGTGAAGCGCGGTCTGCGGGACATCAACGGCAAGGGCGTGCTGGCGGGGCTGACGCAGATCGGCGAGGTGCAGGCGCATCCGGAAGGAGACGAGGCGGGGCCGGGGCATCTGATCTACCGGGGAATGGACGTGGAGGATCTTGTGGCGGGGTTTCTGCCGGAGGGGCGGCCGGGCTACGAGGAGACGTGCTATCTGCTGCTGGGGGGCGAACTGCCCAGCCGCGAGGAGCTGGCGGGTTTCGGCGGGCTGCTGGGGTCGTACCGGGACCTGCCGCATTATTTCGTGCGGGACTCGCTGCTGGCGCTGTCGAGCCGGGACATGATGAACGGGATGGCGCAGAGCATCCTGGCGCTCTATACGCTGGATGACGCGGCCGACGACGTGTCGCTGCCGAATGTGATGCGGCAATGTCTGAAGCTGATCGCGACGTTTCCGCTGCTGGCGGTGTACAGCTACCAGGCGTCGTCGTATCGCCACGCGGGCAAGAGCCTGGTGATCCACACGCCGCGGCCGGATCTGTCGACGGCGGAGAATTTCCTGCACATGCTGCGCAGCGACAGCCGCTACACGCCGCTGGAGGCGCAGCTGCTGGATCTGGCGCTGGTGCTGCATGCGGAACACGGCGGCGGCAACAATTCGACGTTCACGACGCACGTGGTGACATCGAGTCTGACGGACACCTATTCGGCGATTGCGGCGGCGATGGGGTCGCTGAAGGGGCCGCGCCACGGCGGGGCCAACGCGAAGGTGGTGGCGATGTTCGAGGAGATGAAGCAGGAGGTGACGGACTGGTCCAGCGACGGGCAGGTGGGCGATTACCTGCTGAAGCTGCTGCGGAAGGAGGCGTTCGACCGCTCGGGGCTGATCTACGGGATCGGGCATGCGGTGTATTCGACGAGCGATCCGCGCACGGAAATCCTGCGGGGGCAGGTGGAGAAGCTGGCGGCGGAGAAGGGCCTGGGGGAGGAGATGGATCTCTACAAGCGGGTGGAGCGCCTGGGACCCGAAGTCATCGGCCACGAGCGCAGGATGTACAAGGGCGTCAGCGCGAACGTGGATTTCTATTCGGGCTTTCTCTACCGCCTGCTGGAGATTCCGCGGGAGCTGTTCACGCCGATTTTCGCGATGGCGCGGATCGCCGGGTGGAGCGCGCACCGCCTCGAGGAACTGGCCAACGGCGGCAAGATCATCCGTCCCGCGTACAAGAGCGTGGCACCGCGGCGCGCGTATGTGCCGCTGGACAGGCGGTAGGGGAGGGCGGAGGGGCAGGGGGGGGGCGAGGTCCGAGGTCAGAGGTCCGAGGGAACAGGGGACAAGAGACAGGGGACGGGGGGGACAAAGCAGGAAAACAGGAAACCCAGGAAAGCAGGAAAAGGAAGCGAACAGAGGGCAGGGGGGGGCGAGGTCCGAGGTCGGAGGTCCGAGGTCCGGGGGAACAGGGGACAGGGGACAGTCCGAGCAGGAAAACAGGAAACCCAGGAAAACAGGACCCGGCAGAGAAAGACGGGGGGCGAATCTGCGGTTCGGTGCACGCCCAAGTCCTATTGAGCGAAGGCGCGTAGTGCCGGAGCTGGGTTCATTTGTCCCTCCATCGCGGGATCTCGGTCCCATCCAACGGCGGGCCTGCGGGCCCCATCCGAGATCCCTCGACCCGCCTTCGCGCAAGGCTCCGGCGAGGCAGGCAGGCTCGGGATGACAGCCGGACAGCGGATTGCCTTCGTGGCACGCGGCTCTTGTCGTGTGCGGCTGTAGCGATCTGCGCGGGACGGGAGCCCCGCGCTACGAGGGCCGATTCCGGCGACACCCCACGCAGATGCGCGTATTTCATGGCGGGCTGAAATATGTTGGCGTTGGGCGGGAGGGGGCTGGTACAGTGAAAGATTGAGCCAAAGAAACGCCGGAGGCAGGCATGAGCGAAATCCTGGACATTTTGAAGAAGAACGCGCGGACGAGTCTGGAGGACATCGCCAAGATGATCCGTTCGACGCCGGAAGAGGTGGCGGCGCGCATCGAGGCGTACGAGAAGGCGGGGACGATCCGGGGGTACCGGGCGCTGGTGAACGAGGACCATCTGCCGGGCGAGCGGGTGACGGCGGTGATCGAGGTGAAGGTGCAGCCGGAGCGCGAAGGCGGATTCGACCGCGTGGCGCGGCGGATCAGCGGGTTCCCGGAAGTGGTGAACATGTATCTGATGTCGGGGAAGTACGATCTGCTGCTGTTTGTGGACGGCGATACGCTGCGCGAGGTGGCGTCGTTCGTGAGCGAACGGCTGGCGACCCTGGACGGTGTGCTGTCGACGGGCACGCATTTCATGCTGAAGACCTACAAGCAGGACGGCGTGCTGATGGACGGCGACAAGGTGGACGACCGGCTGCAGGTCAGCCCGTAGGCAAAGGGGGAGACGAAGGCCATGAGCAACAGAAGCCAGGTGGCGGCGCACGTGAAGGCGCTGCCGTTTTCGGGAATCCGCAAGTTTTTCGACATTGTGGCGTCGCGCAAGGACGTGATTTCGCTGGGGGTGGGCGAGCCGGATTTCGACACGCCGTGGACGGTGCGCGAGGCGGCCGTGTGGTCGCTGGAGCGCGGGGCGACGCACTACACGTCGAACCGGGGCGATCCGGACCTGCGCAAGGCGATCGCCGGGTACGTGGCGCGGCAGTTCGGGGCAACCTACGACTGGGAGCGGGAGATCCTGGTGACGGTGGGGGTGAGCGAGGCGATCGACGTGGCGCTGCGCACGATCCTGAATCCCGGCGACGAGGTAATCTATCACGAGCCGTGCTTTGTGAGCTACCGGCCGAGCATCATTCTGGCGGGCGGGGTGCCGGTGTGCGTGGAAACGCGCCGCGAGGACGAGTTCCGCCTGACGCGGGACATGCTGGAGAAGGCGGTGACGCCGAAGACCCGGGTGCTGATGCTGAACTTCCCGTGCAATCCGACGGGGGCGGTGCTGGGGCAAAAGGACGTCGAGGACATCGCGGATTTCTGCATGAAGCACGACCTGCTGCTGCTGACGGACGAAATCTACGCGGAACTGACGTACGAGTCGAAGCATGTCAGCTTCATTTCGGTGCCCGGGATGAAGGAGCGCACGATTTTCCTGCACGGGATGTCGAAGGCGTGGGCGATGACGGGGTTCCGCATCGGGTATGCCTGCGCGCCGGCCGAAGTGTCGGAAAACATGATGAAACTGCATCAGTACGCGATCATGAGCGCGCCGACGACCGGCCAGAAGGCGGCGGCGGAGGCGCTGGAGCGCGGCGACGCGGCCGTGGCGGAAATGGTGGCGGAATACAACCGGCGGCGGAATTATCTGATCGCGGCGTTCGCGGACATGGGGGTGCCGTGCCATACGCCGGCCGGGGCGTTCTATGCGTTCCCGTACATTGGCGACCTGGGCGTGTCGTCGGAGGAGTTCGCGATGCGCTTCCTTGAAGGGCATGGCGTGGCGGTGGTGCCCGGAGATGCGTTTGGACAAAGCGGCGCGGGCTTTCTGCGCTGCGCCTATGCCACCAGTATGGACAACATCCGCGAGGCCATGGCCCGCCTGTCGGTGTTCGTGGACGGGCTGCGCTCCCGGAAGACCTGAGGAGGGGGCAGAGGGGGGGGGAGGGGGGGCAGTGGTCAGAGGGCAGGGGGAACAGAGGACAGGGGGGAGGAGGGAGGACGGGGGGACAAAGCAGGAAAACAGGAAACCCAGGAAAGCAGGAAAAGGACAGGGGATAGGGGACAGGGGGAACAGAGGACTGAGGACGGAGGACAGAGGACGGAGGACAGAGGACAGGGGGGAGGGGGGGGCAGGCGTCTTCGCCGAGGATTCGGCGGACAAAGGGGGGAATCAATATTCAATATTCAATGTTCAAGTGGCCACCGGCCACCGACCAATACGACTCGGGCAAAACGGAGTTTGGCATGAGCCTCTAATGCAATTCTAACGGCAATTCTATTGCGTTGGGGCGGGGGAAAGCATAGCGTCGGCTGTTGATTTTGTGCGGAAAAACAAAAGGCGGGGGCGACGGGGGCGGAAGGGGTCAGGACGGCGGACATGGCGTATCAGGTGGCACTTGGGAAAAGCAAGGGGGCGGGGGGGCGGCAGGGGATCCCGGCCCGTCAGCCGCATCTGTATCCGCCGGAGCTGTTCGCGGGGCCGGAGGCGGCGCCGGAGACGTGGTGGACCTGCGTACGGACGCGTCCGCGGTGGGAGAAGAAATTCGCCGGCTGGCTTCGGGAGCGGGGATGGACCCATTTTCTGCCGGTGTTTCCGCACGAATCGGTCGCGGGGCGGAAGCGGCGGGTGGCGGACCTGCCGCTGTTTCCGGGGTTTGTGTTCGTGGCGGGGCGGCTGGGCAAGAAGGATTTCACGGCGACGGGCTGCGTGGCGTATGTGCTGGATCCACGGGGGTTGGCCGAGGCCCGGCAGCTGCACCGCGAGTTGGCCGGGATCTGGCGCGGGCTGACCGAGGGGGCCTATGTGGCGCCGGTGCGCAACCTGGCGTCCGGCGAAATCTGCCGGATCACCGAGGGGCCGTTGCAGGGGGTGGAAGCGCGTTTTGAGCGGGCCGGCCGCAAGGGCCGCCTGATTCTGCAGGTGGAGATGATGGGGGGGGGGATCGCCGTGGAGGTGCCGGAAGGCGGCGTGGAAGTGACCTAGAGATTCCCTGCGGGGTGTTGACATTGAAGATTCGCAGTAGGATGATGAGCCCCAAGGCATTGCATGCTCGCACCGTGCGGCGCGAGTTACCATCGGCGTGCCCGGATGCCGGCAAACGCGTTTCCAGGCGGCTTATTATATGAAAACTCAACCAGACAGAACTGATCGCCGCCCGGTATGGCGGCTTTGGCTGCATGTGGTCCTGGCGGCCGCGATGGGGTTTTCGGTTGCGGCGGGATGCCGTTCGACGCCGCCCTTCGGCCAGCCGGACCAGGATCCGGCGCCGGAGGCGGTGAAACTGCGTCCGGGGCTGGTGATCAGCCTGGTGGTGCTGGTGGCGGGGGAGAAGGAAATCGACGAGCCGGCGAAGCGGGTATCCGAAAACGGCACGGTGGTGCTGCCGCTGCTGGGGGAGATGCCTGTGGCCGACCAGAGCCTGGAGGAGCTGCAGGAGAAGCTGACCAAGCGATACAAATCGTATTACGTGCGTCCGCAGGTGATGGTGGATTTTGCACGGGACATCAATCGCGAGGGGATTTCGCCGTGGGGATTCGTGACGGTGCTGGGGCGGGTGAAGGAGCCCGGGCGGGTGGCGATACCGGCGACGAGGGATCTGACGGTGAGCGGGGCGATCCAGCAGGCCGGGGGCTTCGCACCGAGCGCGAAGGACAGCGCGATCCTGGTGACGCGGTCGCTGCCGGACGGAAAAACGGAGTCGCGCACGATCAATCTGAAAGCGGTGGGCACGGCGGGGCGGCTGGAGGACGACATCATCTTGCAGGCGGAAGACGTGGTCTTCGTACCGGAAGCGATGTTCTGATTGCGGGCGGTGTTCTTGAACCCTACACCCTCCAGCGAGCCGAACGGGGCCCGGGCGGAAAGCCGGCCCGGAGCGCTGGCCGTTCGGTTCTGGCTGGGATTTATGCTGGCGTACACGGCCTGGGCATGGGCCGGGTTGCGTCCTTCGTACCACTGGGCGGGCGTGGCGGCGTCGGTGGTGCTGCTGGCGGTGGTGCTGCGGCATGCGTTTCGCGCCGTGGTGCGCGATCCGGTGTTCTGGCTGGGATTGTGTTTTACGGGGTTTTTGCTGGTGCAATGGGCGAATGCGGGCCGGGAGCAGTATTTCGACGTGGGGTATCACCGCTGGATGTACACCGCGCCGCGGTGGCCGGGCTGGCCGTCGGCCTATGCGCGGGCGGAGGCCTGGCAGATGGTGACGTGGTTTTTTCCGGCGTGGGTCGTGGCGGCG
>JAHDSS010000241.1 GCA_018432565.1 Kiritimatiellia bacterium | reverse complement strand
GCGCCCAGCCGATTGCCCCACAGGGTGACGTTGCGCAGCGACTGCGCGCCTTTGGCGCCCCGGGACTGGACCCCGTACTCGCCATTCCCCCAAATCAGGCTGTTGCGCACCTCCACGCCGCTGCTTCCGCCAACCTGGATCCCATTGGCCTGATTCCCGAAAAATTCCCCGTCCTGGATGCGAAGGGTATCCACACTCTCGACAGACAGACCGTTCCGTGCCCCGGATACCCGGATGTTCTTTAGATGAATGTGCCGGGTGTTCTGAATGCGCATCCCGTTGGTGGTGCCATCCACCTGGAACCATGTGCCGCCGGCGGCCCAGTTCGTGCTGCCAATAATCTCCAGCGGGAAAGCCTCCGATCCCATGTTCCGGTCGTCCAGGATGATCGCATTGGTCGCCGATACCGGATAGACCCCGGTGTCAATATAGATCCGGTCCCCCCCGCTGACCGGCAGGTGTTCCAGCAGCGTCTGCAGGCTGTTCAGCGGCGTTTCCCGATTGGTCCCGCGGATCACCCACGGATCCCACCCCGCGCCGGGAGCCGTGCAATAGACATCGTCGTCCGTCGGTCCGGCATCATTGATATAGTACTCGTAGGATTTGGTCTTGATCGCCACGGCGCAATCCGATTCGTCGAACACGTTGGTGGCGTTTTGCACGACCACCCGCCAATTCATGGATACCGCCAGCGGCATGTCGCTCACGTCCCATTCATAAATCCCCTGCCCAACGGGAAGGTTGGTGGCGATGGGATTCCAATTCCAGAAGTCCGTAGAATATTCCAATTTCACCAGTTCGTTGCTGTCCAGCCCGCCATACAGCCAATACAGCAGCGCATCCCCGGTCACGGTATCAGAACAGTCGTTGTAAGAGGCCACCCGCACCCAGGGCGGATTGGTTTGCGTCATGGAGGCCTGCGGGGTGTTGCCATAGGCCCCGATATTGATCCGCCCGCCGTTGGGCGCCGGCTCGTTGGTCATACTCCACGCCGGGTTTCCCGCATCCACCAGCGGCGACAGCTCGCCATCCGTCACCCATCCCGAGGGCGTGAAGCGCCCCTGGGGGCTGCGGGGATGGAAGTCGCCTTGCACGTCATTAGCGAACAAGGGCGGCAGGGTAATACTATGGGTTTCCGACGATACCGCCGCGCTCCAGCTGGGCATGTTGTTATAAAAATCGCTGCCGCCGGTCAGGGTCATTTGCTCCGCAAGCAGGGAACCATTGTTCCGGAAGGAATACAGGTTGTAATCCCCTCGGAATCCATCTTTTGCGCTGGCGCTTTGGCCAAACCGGTAGATGCGTCCGTTGGCGCCGCGCGCATCCAGCGCGCTGTTGGTGACCGTCAGGGTGCCCTGATTGACCGCCACCGCGATTTCATGATCCCAGATCGTGCAGTTTTCCAGCCCCACCGACGCGTCGGCCAGCACCAGCGCCACCCCGCCCGTCGAGCTGGTGTTTTTCCACAACACCGAGTTGCGGAAGCGAATGTCCTGGCATTTCGACAGTTGCACCCCCACCGTCTGGTTGTTTTCAATGCGGACCCGCTCGAATTCGCACCCGATGCTCTGGTTCATCACCACCCCGATGCTGGCGTCCCGGATCGTCAGGTCCCGCAGCCGGACATTCTCGGCATATTCAAAGGAAAACACACCCAAATCCCAGCGGGATGACCCCTTGAAGAGAGTCGGAGCCGCCGGATTGGTGCTGCCCTGAATGGTCACGTACAGGTTGCTCCAACCGGAGTCCCGCGGGGCGATCCGGAGAGCCGGCGCCCCCGCCGTGTAGGTTCCCGCATCCACATAGACAATATCTTCCGGCCCCAGATCGTTGCGGTCGAAAATGGCCTGCAGGCTGGCCGCCGGCGCATCCGGACTCAACCCGTCGTTGGAATCGCTTCCAACCGCCGTGCAATAGACGTCTCCGTTCGTGGATGAATCGTTCACGTAGTAGGGAATCGAGCCCAGGTTATCCAGCATGAAGGTCCCGGCGGAATCCGAGATCGAAGCATTCTGCTCGCTGGTGATCCGCCACCAGGCCCGGGCCGAACGCGGGAAGTGCTCTGTATCCCACGCAAACGTTCCGGAGATGGCCGGCGCCCCCGACGTGATATTGGTCCAGGACACGCCGTTGTCCCACGTGTATTCGATAGTCACCGTCTGACCGGTCGCCGCGCCCAGCACCGCCCACTGCATGTCCACCGTGCCGGATACGCGGGCGCCGGGGCTGGGGAAAATGCAGGTCAGCTTGCCATCCTGCGGCGTCTTGCTGGCTTCCGCCGTGCCGCCGTACCGCCCGATGTTCAGCCGCCGTCCGTTGGGGTCCGGTTCCGACACCCAGGCCGTGGAATGCCGGGAGCCGGCATCGATCAGCGGGGAGGCATTGGTATCGCTGGTCACCCACCCCGTCCCCGGCTGATAACGCCCTTGCGGGCTCCGGAGATGGTAATCGCTGTTGGCCGGATCCACCATCAGGGGGTCCTGCGGCAGCGAATGCGAATCCTGCCCCGTCCCCAGGGTCCAGGTGGAGACATATTCATAGGTCGTCGTGCGGGCATTCGCGCCCCCGCCGGTCTGGAAGCCGCCGATGGCGCCCGACGGATGTCCCACATACAGGTTGTTGTAGTCCCCTTGGAACGCCGTCTGGGGCCGGTCCGCCTGCATGTAGTAGGCGTACGACCCCGGCGCCACCATTCCGAAGATGGAGTTGGAGACGAATCCGTACCCCTGCTGCAGATGAATGCCGTACCGGTTCGACCAGAGAACGCTGGACCCGACATGCAGGGAGCCCATCGCTCCGCCGGAGAACCAGACCCCGGCCTCTTCGTTGTCCGCCAGCGCGCAGTGGCTCAAGACCAGGTTGGAAGAGCCGGACGACCAGACGCCATACTCGCACCCGCGGTTCTCCAGCCAGTCGCAGGCGATGAAATAGCTGTCCTGTACCGCGACGCCGCTGCGGGCCCCCTGGATCCGAAGATCCCGCAGACGAATACCGTGGGTTTCCGTCAGATCGAATGCGTTCACCGAATCGTCCGAAAAGAAGAATAAACTCCCTCCCTGCCAGGTGTTTGTGCTGCCCTGCACCGTCACCTGCCGGCCCGGCTCCTGCACCGCGTCGCCGGCGTCCAGATCGCCGATCACCGTCGGTTCGGAGGGCGCGTAGATCCCCGTATCCACATAAATCGTATCGCCCGGCTCCAGATTGTAGGTGTCCAGGATTTCCGAAATCCAGCGCTTGGGCGAATCCCGCGATATTCCCGTGTTGGTGGAATTCCCGGCCGCGGTGCAATACACGTCGGCGCTGTCGCTGATATCGTCGTTGACATAATACGCAATCGGCGAATTGTGCAGGACGAAATTCAGTTCGCTGGTGGCGGAAACCGCCTCCTGCTCGCTTTCCGCACGCCACAGGGCCAGCGGCGACGTGTTCGGGGAGAGACTGGGACTGTTCCACATCACGCCG
>JAHDSS010000424.1 GCA_018432565.1 Kiritimatiellia bacterium | reverse complement strand
GAAGACCCGCAGCAGGCGCAGCACCCGCACCACCAGGAAATAGTGCGAGGAAAACGCCATCAGGCCCAGATAGGTCGGCACCACGGCCAGAAAGTCCACGAAACCGAAAAAGCTTCGGGCGTAGCGGGAGGGCCGGCGCACACAGGCCAGGCGCAGGACGTATTCCAGCGTGAACAGCAGCGTGAAGAACCATTCCAGCGCCTGCAGGCCTGGCCCGTGGGCCCGGCGAAAAGGCTCCATGCTTTCGAGCATGACCACGCCCACGCTCGCCAGAATGGCCGCCAGAAGGGCCAGATCGAAGTTCCGCCCCGCCCGGGTCCGGGTCAGGAAAATCACTTCATGCAGGCGCTGCTGCCAGGGCCGGGGGCCGCTTTCGACGGCGGCGGGATTCACGCGCGCCTCCCGGATGCCGCGTGCGGTTTCGGACGGGTTCGGCGGCCCGAAGAACTCCGCAGAAGATCCCCGTCCGCCAGCCGGTCGAGCACCTCGCGGATGACGCGCTTGACGGCCATATGGATGCCCGGGGCCTTGCTGCGCCGCGATCCGGCCACGTTCAGCACCGCGCCGTCCGGCAGGCGTCGATTCACCCAGCGAACCACCTTCGCCGCCGCCGCATCGCGCGACATTGTCAAATCCACCGCCAGCCACGGCTTCCGGTGCTGCCGGGCGAAATCAATCGTCAACCGCGATCCGCCGTCCGGCGGGCCGAAGGTGAACACCACGGTGCCGTCCGACTCCACGACGTTTTTCTCTGTCCGCGGCGGATAATGCCGGCTCCAGTGCTGGCGCATCCGGTATTTCGCCGGCACCCGGCCCTTCTCCGACCGCCGCCCCTTGGGCACCCAGCCGCCATACGGGAACCGGCTCTGCACACAGGCCGCCAACGCCCCCTGATCCGCCCCCGTCTGCCCGCCCGACACGATTTTTCTCAGCTGCATTTTTGCAGCGTACCGCCTGGCCCGCCGTCTTCCAAGCCGGAACCCTCCCTGCCCTCCCATAAAAAACCTCGAACTCCGGGTTGCGGTCCCGCCGGATTGTTGGCAATTTGTTACGAAGCATGTTATCCATTGGGCTCGCCATTCCGGCCGGAGAATGAAGTGATGCGGTTGTTCCATCCATGGTCCCCCTTGCGCTGGACCCGACTGCGCCTGGTCGCCGCCCTGCTGGCGGTTCTGCTGCTGGGACTGCTCGCGGTCCGATGGGCCGTCCGCCGTCACGACCATTTTCTTCGCGAGGAACTGCTCCGCAAGACCTACATCGTGGCCCAGGCCGTTCCCCTGGACCGCGTGCTCTCCCTGAAAGGCGACCGGTCCGACGAGGAGCGGACCGAATACCGCCGGCTCAAAACCCAGCTCATCACCGCCGCCCAGATCGAACCGGCCTGGGAGTGGATCTATCTGATGGGGCGCAACGCCGGCGGCGAAGTCTTTTTCCAGATGGACTCCGAGGCGTTCGACGCGGAAGACCCCTCGCCGCCGGGACAGGTGTATCCCGAAGCGTCCCCGCTGCTGCACCGCGTCTTCGAAACCGGCGCGGCCGCCACGGAAGGCCCCCTGCCCGACCGCTGGGGCGTCTGGGTCAGCGCCTTCGTTCCCCTGAAGGATGCCGCCAGCGGCCGCTTGGTGACGGTCGTGGGCGTGGACATCGAAGCGGGAACCTGGCGCCTGCAGACCTGGCGCGCCGGCCTGGTCCCGGGCCTGCTAACGCTGGCCCTCATGGCTGTCCTGCTCGCCGGCTACGCCCTGCGGGGACGCCCCGACAAGGCCAGCGGAAAACTCAAGCACCGATGGCGCCACCTCGAAGCCGCCCTGATCGCCGCCATCGGCCTCATCCTCACCCTGGCCGGCGTATGGCTCGCCCGCGGCGTCGAAACCACCCACTCGCGGGAAGCCTTCCTGGCCCTGGGGCACATGAAGGCCAACCATCTGCTGAACGCCTTCCAGAGCATCCGGAACTCCGAAATCGAGAGCTTCGGACGGTTTTTCGAGAACAGCGACGAGGTCACGCACGAGGAATTCCGCAACTACGCCCGCTATCTGAACCGGATCCCCGAAGTCAGCGCCTGGGGCTGGATTCCCGTGGTCGAATCCGGCAACCGCCCGGCGTTTGTACAGCGGGTCCGCGATTGGGCCGGCGACGGCTTCGATCTCTGGGAATTCGATCGCGACGGCCGGCGGACGCAAGCGCCGGAACGGCCGTTTCATTATCCCCTGCTGTTCCTGGAGTCGTCCGGACCGAAAGCCACCCCCGCCCTCGAACCGGGATTCGATCTGGCCGCATTGCCCGAACTGGCCCGGCTCCTGGACCCGGCGGGCCGTCCCCCGCTCCCCTTCGCCAGCGACCCGTTCGTCCTGACCGG
This sequence comes from Kiritimatiellia bacterium, assembly GCA_018432565.1. Taxonomy (GTDB): domain Bacteria; phylum Verrucomicrobiota; class Kiritimatiellia; order CAIQIC01; family Lenti-01; genus JAAZFE01. The sequence continues at coordinate 1,596 of JAHDSS010000424.1, read as the reverse complement.
CCGCGATGCGGATGTTCCCCGCATCGGTGTCTTCCGCCCGGTCCGGAGCCGTTCCGTACCGGACCGCCTGCAGGGCTACGTCATGGCAACCCTGCTCCCCCAGACTCTCCTGGACACCATCCTGAATGCCCACCTGGACCGGAATCCGCTCATCCACATGGAACTGCTGGAACTGCAGCAGGACGCCCCCCCCCTCCGCCTGGCCTCCACCTTCCCTCCCGACACACATCCGCCCCGCCTGTCCGTCTCTTCTCCGGCATCCCCCTCCCTGACCCTGCCGATCCTGGCCTTCGGCCGGACCTATGCCGTCCGGGCCTATCCTTCCCCCGACTTCTTCCACGGCCATGCCACCTATCTGGCCTGGATCACCTTATTCGCCGGATTGGTCATCACCGCCGCCTGCACGCTGATTGTCCGTTTCATCGCCCACCGGCGCGAAGACCTGGAACAGCTCGTCGAACAGCGAGCCTCCGATCTCGCTTTGATGATGCGCCGCTACGACCAGCTCTCGCGCCACAGCCGGACCATCACCTGGGAACTCGACGCCGACGGACGCTTCACCAGCGCCTCCGGCGTGGCCCGCGAGGTCTGGGGCCGCGCCCCGGACGACCTGGCGGGACGGCCTTACGCCGATCTGCACCCCGAGGAGGGGGGCGAAGCCTTCCGGCAGCAGCTCCAGGCCGCCTTCGCCGATCGCCGCCCCTTCCTCAATCTCCAGCATCCCGTCCAGGCCCGTTCCGGCGATGTGCTGTGGATGTCCGCCAACGGCATTCCCCTCGTGGACGGCCAGGGCCGCCTCCTCGGCTACCAGGGCACCGACACCGACATCACCGAGCGGAAACAATCGGCGGACGAACTGTCCCGGCTCGCCCGCCAGAACCAGGCCGCCATCGAACGCTACCAGGCCCTGATCAGCGCCTCGAACACCGGCGCCTGGGAATACGACGACCAGACCGCCCGCCTCTGGACCAGCCCCGAATACTTCCAGATGCTCGGACGGGACCCCCGCGAAGCGCCCGGCACCGATGACTCCACCGTCGAATCCGCCTGGCTCGACCTGCTGCATCCCGACGACAAGGAGCCGGCCATGCGCCGCTTCTCGGCCTATCTGCGCCATCCCGACCGCCTGTACCAGCAGACCTTCCGCATGCGGCACGCCGACGGCAGCTGGGTCTGGATCCTTTCCCGCGGCCGCGCCCTGCTCGATGCCGATGGCCGCCCCACCCCCATCGTTGTCGGCACGCACATTGACATTACCGAATCCAAGCGCGCCGAACAGGCCCTGCGCGACAGCGAAGAAAAATTCCGCCTGCTGACGGAAAACATGGTGGATGTCGTCTGGACCCTGGATACCGAAACCCTGCGCTTCCGGTACGTCAGCCCCTCTGTCCGCAAACTCCTGGGCCTCTCCCCCGACTCCCTGCTCGACCGCTCCCTCGACTCCATCCTCGTCCCCGCCCAGCGCGACGACCTGAAGCGCCAGATCCAGGCCCGGGCCGCCGAACTCCGCGCCGGCCATCTCGATTTCGGCGAGTACTTCGTCAACGCCGTGGACCATCTGCATGCCGACGGCCACCTGGTCCACACCGAAGTCAT
>JAHDSS010000255.1 GCA_018432565.1 Kiritimatiellia bacterium | reverse complement strand
TAGTTTCGGCTGTTGGGCTGTTCCCTCCGTGCCCTCTGTGGCTTTGTGAGAGTAAATCCGGGACCCATGTTCTCACAGAGGCACAGAGATACAGAGGAGGGATCAGTCCACAGCCGGGATGAACCACAGAGGGCCGCAGAGTCTCACAGAGAAAATCCATGGGGGGGCTTCGCCCGGGAAACGGATCGGGGAGGCTGTTCAACCCCTCGATGCTGGCTGTTTCTCTGTGCTCCTCTGTGGCCCTCTGTGGTGAAGGGGCTGTCCGATCGCGGCGGTCTCGGCGAGACCGCCCTACCTGCCCGATCTCTTTCGTGCTTTTCGTGTGTTTCGTGGTCTGGCTGTTCCGGCTGTCCCCTTCCTGAACCCTGGCCTCTGGCCTCTGACCTCTGACCTCTGGCCTCTGCCCCCTGTCCTTCCTAGAGGCCCTTGACGCTTTCGTTCATGTGGCCGCACTTGCCACATTCGGCCATGGGGACGTTGCGGCGGTCGAGATAGACATGGCCGCAGACGGAGCAGCGGAAGAGGAAAGGCGTGGCGCGGCGCCGGGGCGTCCAGCGGAACCGGCGCAGGGCGTAGAAGACGGAGGCGGCGAGCAGGAGGCCCAGATGGAGGGCGAGCAGCACAACGACGGCATCGGGCAGCGGGAGGGCGATCATGGCGCGGCCTTCGGCGCCGGAGCCGGCGCGGCGCCGTACCAGCCCACGCGGCCCTGCCGGGGGGCGCGGGCATCGAGCAGGCGCCAGCCGCGGGCGCTGCGCGCCAGCCGGCCGTCCACGCCGGGCAGCCCGCTGGGCTGAACCAGCAGCACGGACTGCGGAACGCCGTCGGCATCGAACCGCAGATCCAACACGGCGCTCCACGCCTGGCCGGCCCAGGCGCCGAATCCGGGATCCACCCCGGAGAACAGGCGGGCTTCCCAGCCGTCGGGAAACACCATGCGGGACGGCTCTTCGCCGGGGGCCCGGGGGGGGAAGACGGGGTCGGCGGCCGGGGCCGGCGGCAGGCCGGCGGCGGGCGCCGAACGGAGGCCGGCGCGGTCGGTCGTCCCGGGGGGGAGCGCGGCGGCGTCTGCCTCGAGATAGGCGGGGCCGGGGCGCAGGGGCTGGTCGGGGGGGGCGAGGCGGGCGCGGTCGCGCCGCAGCCGGTGGCTGAACCCGGCGGGCCCGGGCAGCGCAAACACGGACGGCGACCAGGCGACGCGCGGATCCGCCGCGGGGTTTTGTCCTGCGGACGGGTCGGCGCCGGGCCACCAGACGACCCGCGGCGGCGTCACGCGGGGCAGCGGCCCGGGGGCGGGCGCGGTGCCCAGCAGGAGCGCCAGCATCCCGAACCACGCGGCCGCCGCGACGACCGCCATGCGCCGGCCCGCGCGGCCGAAGCGCCGCCAGCGCCGGTCGGGATCTTCGATGATTCGCGCGCGGACCATTCCCGCCATCCCCTCCCCCTAGGGCGCCACCGCCGGGGGCCGCGTCGCCAGCACCACCTCCCGGATGCCGGCCCGCACCGCCATGCCGTAGATCCGGATCAGCGTGCCGTAGTCCGTGCCTTCGTCGGCTTCGATCAGCAGCGGCTCGTCGCCGCGGGTGCGCGCCAGCGCCGATTCCAGCGCGTCGGGCGCCATGCGCTCGTCCTGGAAGAACAGCATGCCCTCCTGCGAGATCGTCAGCACCCGCGTGCCGGGCAGCGCGCCGTCGAGAAACGGGGCTTCGGGCAGGCGCACGCGCACGCCGGGTTGCAGCACAAACCGCTCGGAGGCAAACAGCACCATGCCCAGCAGCAGAATCACGTTCAGCAGCGCCACCACGTCAATGGGCCCCACCGACCGCCGGTAGCGGCCCGTGAACCGCCGCCGCACGCTGCGGAACTGCATCTGGATGGACTGGTCGGGAATCCTCATGCCGGCGGCGTCCCGCGGTTCTGCTTCCACTGGCGCATGAAGTTCGTCAGGGCGGAGGCGGAGCG
>JAHDSS010000536.1 GCA_018432565.1 Kiritimatiellia bacterium | reverse complement strand
GATCTTGGTGGTGGGCATCCTGTGCCTGTTTGGCCTGGTCATGCTCTACAGCACCAGCGGTCCCCAGGGAGAAAAACTGTTCGGCGATCCCGATTATTTTACCCAGCGCCAGATGCTCTGGCTGCTGGCGGGGCTGGCGGCAGGGACGGTCGGTTCAAGGGTGGACTACCGGCGCTGGCTGAAACTGTCCTGGCCTTTGCTGGGCGCGACGCTGGTTCTGCTGGCTCTGGTGTACATTCCCGGCATCGGCCTGAACATCAAGGGCAGTCATCGCTGGATTCGGCTGCCCATGGGCCTGACGTTCCAGCCGTCCGAGATCGCGAAATTCGTGGCCATCGTCATGTTGTCGGCCTGGTACGGGACCAAGCGGCGCGAGCGGACGGGCTTCAAGGGCGGGCTGCTGTATCCGGCGCTGCTTCTCGGGCTCCTGCTGGGGCTGATCGTGATGGAGACCGATTTCGGCGCCACCATTCTGATCGGCGCCACCGGCGGGCTGATGATGTTCGTGGCGGGCGCCCCGGTCCTCTATCTGGGAGGCGCGGCACTGGCGGGGGGGGCGGGCCTGGCCTGGATGATTTCGCAGAACCGCCAGCGCATGAGCCGCATCATGGCCTTTCTGGATCCGGAAAAATACGCGCAGGACGAAGCCTTTCAGCTGCTGAACGCGCTGTATGCCTTCGTGGCGGGAGGTGCCTGGGGCGTGGGGCTCGGCCAAAGCCTCCAGAAACAGCATTACCTGCCCGAAGCCCACACGGATTTCATTTTTGCCATCATCGGCGAAGAACTGGGGGTCCTGTTTTCGCTCGGGGTGGTGGGGCTGTTTGTGGTGTTTCTGCTCTGCGGTTTGCGCATCAGCGGACGCGCGCCGGATGCGGGCGGACGGCTGATGGCGTTCGGCATCACGATGCTGATCAGCCTGCAGGCCGCGCTGAACATCGGGGTGGTGACCGGGCGCCTGCCGACCAAGGGGCTGCCGCTGCCGTTCATCAGCTTTGGCGGAACCAGCCTGGTGGTGCTGCTGTTCATGGTGGGCGTGCTGCTGAACATCGCCCGCCAGGGGACGGGCCGGCGGTCTGCGCGCCGGCGGACGTAGGCCGTTTACCTTTTCCCGGAGGGCCTCCCGCCCATTTCCTGGCATTTCCTGCACCGGTTTGCGCAGTGTATACACATTGCAATAACTATAGTTATTGCAATATGTATATACTTTATGACACGGGAGTCATGAAGTCGGGCCGTTTGTCGGAGGCAGGCGCTCCTTTCGAGCATGGGGATATTTGGCGTATTGGGGCAAACGCGCCTTGCATCGGCCCGTTCCGGGCCGTATAGTCCAGCGATATTTTCCAAAAAGGAGTTTCAAATGGCGACAGTACGCAGGAAGAAATTGGATGCCGTGGTGAAGGATTTGTCCCTGGCCCCCTACGGCCGCAAGGAGATCGGGCTGGCCGAGCACGAAATGCCCGGCCTGATGGCGGTCCGCGCGGAATACGCCAAGGTCCAGCCGCTGAAAGGCGCGCGGATCGCCGGCTCCATCCATATGACCATCCAGACGGCGGTGCTGGTCGAAACCCTGCAGGCGCTGGGTGCCCGCGTCCGCTGGGCCAGTTGCAACATTTTCTCCACCCAGGACCATGCCGCCGCCGCGCTGGCCGTCAAGGGCACGCCGGTCTTCGCCGTCAAGGGCGAGACCCTCAAGGAGTACTGGGAATACACCGATCGCATTCTCGACTGGGGAAAAGAATCGCCCAATATGATCCTGGACGACGGCGGCGATGCCACGCTGTTCGTGCACCTCGGCGTAAAGGCGGCGCGGGAGGGGCTTCAGGTTCTCGACGGCCCCTATGAGAGCGAGGAGGAAGAAATTCTCAAGGCGCAGGTTCGCAAGTCGGTTAAGAAGAACCCGGAGCGCTTCCTGAAGATGGCCAAGACGATTCGGGGTGCCACGGAAGAGACGACGACCGGTGTGCACCGCCTGTACCAGATGGCTTCGCGCAACGAACTGCTGTTTCCGGCGTTCAATGTCAACGACTCGGTGACGAAGTCCAAGTTCGACAATGTGTACGGCTGCCGGCATTCGCTGGTGGACGGCATCATGCGCGCGACGGATGTCATGATCTCCGGCAAAGTGGCGGTGGTGGCGGGTTACGGCGACGTGGGCAAGGGCTCCTGCCAGTCGCTCCGCGGCCAGTGCGCACGCGTGATCGTGACGGAAATCGATCCGATCTGCGCGCTGCAGGCGGCGATGGACGGCTACGAGGTCATGACGATGGACGAAGCCTGCACGCAGGGCGATATCTTCGTCACGACGACCGGCTGCTGCGACGTCATTACCGCCAAGCACATGGTGAAAATGAAAAACCTGGCGATCGTCTGCAACATCGGGCATTTCGACAGCGAAATCCAGACGGCGGCGATGCGGAAATACCGCTGGGAGGAAATCAAACCCCAGGTGCACCGCATCTGGACAAAGAAGAACCGGTCCATCCTGATGCTGGCGGAAGGCCGCCTGGTCAATCTGGGCTGCGCCACCGGCCACCCGAGCTTTGTGATGAGCAACAGCTTCTCCAACCAGACTCTGGCGCAGATCGAATTGTTCACGAAGTCGGAGAAGTATCCCGTGGGGGTCTATACCCTGCCCAAGAAGCTCGATGAGAAGGTCGCCCGTCTCCATCTGGGGAATCTGGGGGTCAAGCTCGACCGGCTCAACCGCAAACAGGCTGCCTATCTCGGCGTTCCGGTCGAAGGCCCCTACAAGCCCGAGCATTACCGGTATTGATTTGCGGGCGGCGGAAGGCCGAACGGATTCCTGGAGGGCGCTTCCATCGAAGACCTCGCCCCTGGGCGGGCGCCAGCCGGGATCGGGTTCGGAACCGCATCCGGGGTGTTGACAACGTAGTACTTAATTAGTACTAATGAGACATGCCCAAGAAAATCAGGGAGTTGATTCGCGAACTCGATAAGGCGGGCTTCGTGAATCGCGGCGGCAAGGGCAGCCACCGGAACTATACCCATGCCTGCGGCCCGAAAATCACCGTGAGCGGAAATCCGGCGCATGACGCGAAGCCGTATCAGGAGCGGGACGTGGCCCGGGCGATTCGGGAGGTGCGGAAATGAAAGCCGGCGATCAGTATCTCAAAATCGTGGAGTGGTCGGAGGAAGACGGATGCTACGTGGGCACCTGTCCGGGGCTGATGTTGGGCGGCATCCACGGGGATGATGAAACCAAGGTGTATCGGGAACTGTGCCAAGCGGTGGACGAATGGATCGAAATCTACCGGCGGGACGGCCAGCCGTTGCCGGCGGCCACGGCGGGAAAGAACTACTCGGGAAAGTTCGTGGTACGGGTTGGTGCCGAACTGCACAGGACGATGGCGTTGAATGCGCTTCGCCGCGGGGAAAGCCTCAACTCCTACTGCGTGGGACTTCTGCGCGAGGGCGGCGCCCGCTATGGCCGGGAAGAGGCTCCATCACTTCCTCCTCGGAAAAGTCCAAGGCGATCTCGGAAATAAGCCGGTGCCGCGCGACATGAAAACCGCCCTGCAAGGCTTGTTTCCCGAAGAGCTGCAATCCCTCTGCAAGGAAATCGGCCAGCCGGCCTTCCGGGGACGGCAGCTCTGGCAGTGGTTGCAGGTACGCCATGCGGATGGCTGGGATCTGATGGGCAATCTGCCCCAGGCCCTGAAGCAGGCGCTTTCGGCGACCTGTACGCCCGGCCCGGCCCGGCTCCTGAAGGAATCCGGCGATCCGGGCGGCGCGCGCAAATGGCTGATCGGACTCGATGACGGGGAGAGCATCGAGACCGTGCTGATTCCCGCGCGCGAACGGAACACGGTATGCGTTTCCACCCAGGTGGGTTGTCGGATGGGGTGCGCCTTCTGCGCCAGCGCCAAAGGCGGGTATGCCCGCAATCTCTCGGAGGGGGAGATCGTCGCGCAGGTCCAGGCCGTGGCCGCCGTGCTCGGCAGGCGGCCGGACAACGTCGTGTACATGGGCATGGGCGAGCCGTTCGACAACTATGACGCCGTGCTCAAGTCCGTCCGCATCCTGAACCATCCCGACGGACTGAACATCGGCGCGCGGCGGATCACCCTCAGCACCAGCGGCGTCATTCCCGGCATCCGGCGGCTGGCGGAGGAGGGGTTGCAGGTCGAGCTGTCCGTATCGCTGCATGCGGCGAACCCGGAGCTGCGCCGGCGGCTCATGCCGGTTGAAAACAAATATCCGATGGATGCACTGCTGGACGCCTGCGCCGACTACACCGCGCGGACCAAGCGGCACATCACGTTTGAATACACGCTGATCCGGGGCGTGAACGATGCCCGGGAGAATGCGGAGCAACTGGCCGGGCGCCTGCGGCGGTTTCCCTGCCGGGTCAATCTGATCCCGTTGAGTCCGGTGGAGGAGTTCGAAGGCGCGGCGCCTTCGCGTTCCGCCATGGAAGGGTTTCTGCGCGTGCTGGAAAAGCGCGGCGTGGAAGGCACCCTGCGCGATTCCAAAGGCCAACACGTGGATGCCGCCTGCGGCCAGCTCCGCCGGCGGGCTCATCACACCTGATCCGGATGCGGCCGGATCCAGGCGGGATGTGACCGGGGCGAAAACCAGGAGCTTGGTGGACCTGGCCTGTTCCAGATCGGTGAGAGACTTGACGCGCCAGGTGTACTAGTGCATATAGTACACCATGCTTCCGTTCTCGATAACCTTTCAACCGGGCGTTCCCGTAACCCGGCAAATTGTCTTTGCGGTTAAAAAAGCTGTGGTCACCGGTCACCTTGTTCCCGGAGATCGGTTTCCCTCCATCCGCCAATTGAGCCAGGAATTGCGGATCAACCCCAATACGGCACAAAAAGTGGTTCGGAACCTCGCGGACGAGGGGTTGCTGAACATCGTGCCGGGAATCGGCACGGTGGTGGCCACGGCTCCGCCGCCCAGTTCCGATCAGAAAAAGAATCTGCTGCAGGATCAGCTCGAGCAGCTGGTGATTGAAGCCAAACGGATGTCGTTGAGCCAAGAAGATGTTCTGGCGGCGGTAACTGAATTATGGGCCAGCAACAAAGGGCAGCGATGAGTGCGATTATCCAGATTGAAGCGATGACCAAGCGGTTTCGGAAAACCGTGGCCGTGGACCGGCTGACCTTGGAGGTGCCAGAGGGCAGCATTTTTGCCTTTCTGGGGCCGAACGGGGCCGGGAAAACCACTACCATCAAGGCCATGATGAACCTGTTTCCGCCGGAGGAGGGACGGGCGCTGGTCATGGGCAGGCCCAGCACCAAACTGGGGCCGGAAGATTTCCAGCACATCGGGTATGTATCGGAGAACCAGAAGATGCCCGGCTGGATGACCGTTCACGAGTTCATTCACTATTGCGCACCCATGTATCCCGATTGGGACTGGGATTTCTGCCGCAGGCTGCTGAAACAGTTCGACCTGCCGGCGGACCGCAAGATCAAGCATTTGTCCCGGGGCATGAAGGTCAAGGCGGCGCTGCTGACGTCGCTGGCTTATCGGCCCCGGCTGCTGGTGCTGGACGAGCCGTTTACCGGCTTGGATCCGCTGGTACGCGATGAGTTTATTCGCGGGGTGCTGGAGCTCACGGAACAAGAGCGCTGGACCGTGTTCATTTCATCGCATGATATTGACGAAGTCGAGCGCTTGGCCGACTGGGTGGGAATACTGAACAAGGGACGGCTGGGGATTTGCGAATCGGTGGAAATATTGCAGAACCGGTTTCGGCGCGCCGAGGCCGTGCTGGAATCGGAATCGGCCGCCCGGAAGCCATATCCTGCGAGCTGGCTGCTGCCGGAGAAGGCGGGGCCGGTGCTGTCGTATGTGGAGAGCGCCTTTGACGCAGAGGCGGAGCCGCGCCTGAAAGAGGCGGTCGGAGCCGTGAGGGATGTACAGTTTGCCCCGATGTCTCTGCGGGACATTTTTCTGACGCTGGCCAGAACCTATCGGATTACGGAATAGGAGGATGGGCTGTGAATCTTGTTTTGCACATTTTCAAAAAAGACATCCGCCATCTGCGGGGGTTGCTGGCGACATGGCTGCTGCTGGTGCTGCTGCAGGCCGGCTTAAGCGGCAGCGGTCTGGCCTCCTTGTCGGACAACATGGCCTGGCAGATCACGTTCAGTTTGCTGGCCGTCCTGATTCCCATGCTGCAGAGCCTGCTGATTTTCGCCATTGTTCCCCTGCTGATTCAGGATGAGCCGCTGGTGGGCACCACGGCGTTCTGGGCCACCCGTCCGGTCTCCCGGAACATTTTGCTCCGGAGCAAGGCGCTGTATTGCGGCGGGCTGCTGGTGCTGTTGCCTCTCTTGATTGAATTGGCGGTGCTGGCGGCCAACCGGGCCTCCCTGTCCCAGCTCGCCCTGGCGGTTCCGGAAATTCTGCTGAATCGCCTGGGGACTCTCCTCATGGTGGCGGCGCTTGCCGTTTTGACCCCCACCTATGCCCGTTTTATATTCGTCGCGGTGCTGGGGTTCGTGGGCTATATGCTGATTCAATTCGCCCTGCATATCGCCATGCTGTTTATGGACCCGATGGCCCTGGTGGAGTCCCGGCAAAACATGTCGTTGGTCGCCTCGCAGCAGATTGTCACCGGTTTGTTTACGGCTCTCGGTTTCAGCGCGGTGGTGATCCACCAGTATCTGTTTCGCCGGACCCTGCGCTCGGTCCTGTTGCTGGGGCTGGCCATTGCCGGGATGCTGGCTCTCCCCCTCGCATGGAAGTGGGATTTCATGGCCCCTCCGCCGCCGGCGGGCTCCTCTGCGGAATTCGATCCCGGACATATTGATGCCGTGCTGGAGCGCCATACGCTGGATGTTTCGGACCATTTCCGCATGAGCAGCAGGGAGGGGCGGCGGAAACAAATCCGGGGGCGCATCCGCGTATCCGGCGACGTGCCGGGGCATGAGTTTCACCCCCAGGTTTCCCGGGCAACCTTCACCTTCTCAGACGGGTTTCAGGCCACGAATGCCCGGACCTCCTATGCCCTGTTTTCCAGGGATTGGGATCGCGCATCCCTGTCGCATGCCCTGGAGGGGCGTATAATCGTCGGAAACGCCAGCCTCATTCATTCTTCCTCCGACTTGTTTACCATGGAAGAGGCGGACTTCAATGCGCATGCCGACCAAACGGGAGATCTCGACGCGACCATCACCGTGCACATATTCCGGTATGACGTGACAGGCGCGATTCCGCTGAAGCCCAATCACAAGATTGATCTGGGTGCGGAGCAGGCCGTGATTACCGATGTGCTGGAAGATCCGGCCGGATGTTCCGTCATCCTGCGGGAGCGGACCTTGCGGTTGATGTTTGATCGTTCCGCTTCCGGGAAGGATCCGTTTGGATCCAGTTCGGTCCTGTACGTGCTGCGCAATCCGGCGAGACGCGAAATCGCGCTGCCTGCGGATGATTTCGGGGGGTCCTTTGACCTGGCCTCTGCCGGTCGGCAACGCTTAACGGTTCGTTCTGTCCGTTTGAAATACGGCGAAGACCGCCGAGATCAGATTACGCCGGAATGGCTGGCCGATGCGGAACTGGTGCGGGTAGAGGCGGTGCGAATCGGCCAGGCGGACAAGACCCTGCAGGAGACCGGGCTGCGGCTGGAGTCCCGTTTCCGGGGCCGGTCTGCCGGAATGAAAACCGAGGAACAAGTCTCGGAAGATCTCAACCGGATTCAATGGCCGGAACACCCCGCCCCGGAGGATGTCCGCGAGTACATCCAGGCGATTGACCGGGCGTCATCCGGCCAACAAAGATGGGGATCGGATGATCGCCAGGTGGCCATGCTGAAGAAAATCGGGTCGGAACATGCCTTGCTGCTGGCGGAAACAACCCCGGATTCCTATTACCTGCGCTTTGCGCTTCCGGCGCTGATTACGGATGAACACCAGACCTGGGTGATGGATCATCTCCGGGCGTACCCTTGGCTGGCCGAAGTGGTCTGGAAGAACGGCTGGACGGAGGCGGCCCGACCGGTTCTGCTCCGCGGCCTGAAGGAACGCTGGGATGATCTGCCCCAGGCCTGGATCAAAG
>JAHDSS010000058.1 GCA_018432565.1 Kiritimatiellia bacterium | reverse complement strand
CGTCCCGACGGACTACCGCTTCCTGGCCGTCAATCCCGCGTTCGAAGCCATGACCGGCCTCAAGGCCGACCAGATCGTCGGCCGGACCGTCCGCGAGGTGCTGCCCGACACCGAGCCGGTCTGGATCGAAACCTACGGCCGCGTGGCCCTGACCGGCGAACCCGCCTTCTTCCAGCAGTATGCCGCCCCTCTCCGGCGCCACTTCGAAGTCGCCGCCTTCCGGCCCGCCCCCAACCAGTTCGCCTGCATCTTCAGCGATATCACCGACCGCAAGCTGGCCGAGGAAGGCCTGCGCGAAAGCCGCCGCCAGTACGCCGCGCTCCTGGCCAACCTCCCCGGCATGGCCTACCGCTGCGCCAACGACGACGACTGGACCATGGAATTCGTCAGCGAGGGCTGCCGCGAGCTGACCGGCTACGCCCCCGACGATCTGATCGGCAGCCGCACCGTCTCCTTCAACCACCTCGTCGTGGAAAGCCACCGCCAGCGCCTGCGCGACGAATGGCAGGAGGCGCTGGACCGCCGCATGCCCTTCGAAGACGAATACGAAATCACCACCCGCTCCGGCGACATCCGCTGGGTCTGGGAAAAGGGCGAAGGCGTCTTTGACGAGGCCGGCAACCTGCTGGCCCTCGAAGGCTTCATCGCCGACATCACCGACCGCAAGCACGCCGGCATCGAACGCGACCGCCTCATGGCTGCCATCGAACAGTCCGGCGACACCGTCGTCATCACCGACGCCCGCGGCGCCATCCTCTATGTCAATCCCGCCTTCTCCCGGGTGACCGGCTACACCCGCGAGGAAGCCCTCGGCCAGAACCCGCGCATCCTCCAGAGCGGCGTCCACGACCGGGACTTCTACCGGCAGATGTGGGCCACCCTGTCCGCCGGCCGCGCCTGGCAGGGGCAGATCATCAACAAGCGCAAGGACGGCTCGCCCTACACCGAGCTGGCCTCCATCTCCCCCGTGCGCGACGGCGAAGGCCGCATCGCCTATTTCGTGGCCGTCAAGCGCGACATCACCCAGCAACTGCTCGACCAGAAAGAGCGCGAAGACCTCCAGTCCCGCCTGGTCCAGGCCCAGAAAATGGAATCCATCGGCCGGCTGGCCGGCGGCATCGCCCACGACTTCAACAACATGCTCCAGGCCATCCTCGGCTACGCCGAAATGGGACTGGAAGAGGTGGATGCCGCCCAGCCTCTCCACAACGACCTGCTGGAAATCCAGAAGGCCGCCCGCCGTTCCGCCGCCCTCACCCAGCAGCTCCAGGCCTTTGCCCGCAAACAGCCGGTCTCCCCGAAGATCCTCGACCTCAACGCCGCCATCGACGGCATGACCGGCATGCTCCGCCCCCTGCTCGGCGAGCAGATTTCCCTGGAATGGGTCCCCGGCACCGACGACGCGCGCATCCAGGCGGACCCCAGCCATCTGGATCAGGTCGTCACCAACCTGTGCGTCAACGCCCGCGACGCCATCTCCGGCCCGGGCCGCATCCGGGTCGAAACCGCCTCCGTCCATCTCAACCGTCCCCTGCCCAACCTTCATGGCGACATTCCCGCAGGCGACTACGTCCGCCTCACCATCGCCGACAACGGCTGCGGCATGGCCCCCGGCATGATCGAGCACATCTTCGAACCCTTCTTTACCACCAAAACCGTCGGCAAGGGCACCGGTCTGGGCCTGGCCACCGTGTACGGCATCCTTCAGCAGAACCATGCCATTCCCCGCGTCCAGAGCCGTCCCGGCCAGGGCTCCACCTTCCAGGTCTTTTTTCCCCGGCTCCGGGATCAAACCGAACCCGCGGCCGTTGGCACCCCCGACGACCCGGAAGTCCTCCAATCCCTGCGCGGCACCGAAACCATCCTGATCGCCGAAGACGAAAAAGCCCTGCTCCAAACCGCCCGCCGCATGCTCGAATCGCTGGGCTACACCGTCCGCGCCTGCGATACGCCGGCCGAAGCCCTGCGCCTGCTGGAAACCTCCCCCCGCGCCTTCGACCTTCTGCTGACGGATGTCATGATGCCGGACATGAGCGGTCCGGACCTGGTCCGGCGGGCGCTGGCCGTCCGCCCCGACCTGCCCCATCTCTACATGTCCGGCTACGCCGCCAACCTGCTGGCGAAAAAAGGCGTCCGGGACACCGGCGCCGGATTCCTGCAAAAACCGTTCAGCCGGGTCCAGCTCGCCCGGAAAATCCGCGACATCCTCGGCTGCCCCCCCTCCTCCTGACGCCGCGCCCGGTGCGGCCGGCCGTCAGGCCTCGCCCCAAAACGAAATCATCCGGGCTCGGGCGGATTTCGCACCGGCACGCCCCGGCCGGCGAGATACACCTTGACCTGCTGCACGGTGAACATGCCGAAATGGAACACGCTGGCCGCCAGCAGCGTGCTGGCATGGCCTTCTTTCACCGCCTCCAGGAAATGAATCAGCTTGCCGGCCCCGCCGCTGGCCACCGTCGGCAGCTTCGTGGCGTCGGCAATCCCCCGGATCAGATCCAGGTCATAGCCCTTCTTCGATCCGTCTCCCAGCTTGCTCGTCGGCAGCATCTCCCCCACCCCCAGACCGGCCATCCGTTTGGCAAACTCCACCGCATCCGTCCCCGTCGGCGTCCGCCCCCCGTCAATATACACTTCCCGCTGCGAGGGCAGCTTGCGGTTCCGGTCCGCGTCGATTGCCAGCACGATCCGCTTCCCGCCGAACTGCTTCACCGCCTCCGCCACGAAATCCGGATCCCGGAACGCGGCGGAGGAAATGCTGACCTTCGCCGCCCCGGCCGCCAGCGCCGCCTCCACGTCCGCCGGTGTCCGGATGCCCCCGCCCACCGTCACCGGAATCGTCACCGCCTCCGTCACCCGGCGCAGCACGTCAAACACCGTCCGGCGCTTCTCCACCGTCGCCGTAATGTCCAGAAACCCCAGCTCGTCCGCCCCCGACGCCTCGTACGCCGACGCGCACGCCACCGGATCGCCCGCATCGATCAAATCGACAAAATGGATGCCCTTGACCACCCGCCCGTCCCGAATGTCCAGACACGGCATGATGTGGATCGTCTTCTTCATGGAACTACACCTTTCTCTGCAAACCGACGGGAGCATACGCACCCCCGCCGCCCCCCCGCAAGACATTCCATGGGAAAGACACGCTCTGGACAAGAAAAGACCGGACGGCGGGAAGCCGTCCGGTCGGGGCGCCTGTCGGCGGGAGATCGCCTAGGGCATCCAGCTTTGAACCAGATCCTCGTGGGCCGCGATCCAGGTCCGCACCCGCTCGGCTTCGCTGCCCTCGCCGGATTCCAGGGCATCCATCAGCGAACCGATCTGGACGCTGTCGAATTTCATCTTGCCCAGCAGCGCGGCCGCCTCGGGAAAGGCTTCCTTGAACCCCTTGCGGGCGGCGGCCTGGACGACTTCGATGTCGCCGTAAACCCCCTTGGGATCGTCAAGGAATTTGAGGTCGTAGCGGGCGAACTTCCAGTGCGGGGCCCAGCCGGTCACGACGATCCATTCTTTTTTGTCGATGGCGCCCTTGAGGGCGGCGGTCATGGCGGGGCCGCTGGACGCCAGCAGCTCCAGTTCCAGTCCGTATTCCTCGATGGCGCGGTCGGTGGCGCCCATGATGCCGGCGCCGGCATCAATGCCGGTGATCCGGCGCTGGAATTTGTTCCTGGCCGCGTTGAGTTCTTCAATGCTGTTGATTTCGACGTAGGCCGGCACGACCAGCCCGATGCGGGCGGCCTCGTACCAGGTGCTGATCAGCTCCACCCGGTCGCCGTAGCGGTCAAAGTAGGTCTTGTGCGTCACCGGCAGCCACGTTTCGACCATCACGTCCTGATTGCCTTCGGCCACCGAGGCGTAGATGGGCGCCACGTCGGCCATCGTGGTTTCGACCTGGTAGCCCATGTCCCCGAGCAGCGCGGTCAGCAGATGCGTCACGGCGACGCCCTCGGCCCAGTTCACATAGGCCAGCTTGATCGTGCCCTTGCCTTCGTCCTGCGCCGGGGTTCCGGCCTTCCGGCCGCAGCCGGCGGCCAGCGCCAGGGCGCCGGCCAGCGCCAGCACCATCCAGTTCATTCTTCCGGTTGATTTCATTTGTGTCTCCTTTTTCTTTGTCCAGTGAACGGGAATCCGCGGATTCCCGGGGTCAGCCGCCCTGCCGCTGCCGGCTGCGGGAGCCCAGCGCGTGCGTCACGCGGTCGAGATACATCGCCAGGATGACGATCGCGAGGCCGCCTTCAAACCCCATGCCGATCTTCAGCTGGGTGATCCCGCGCAGCACCTGGTCGCCCAGGCCGCCCGCGCCGATCATGGCGGCGATCACGACCATGGACAGGGCCAGCATGATGGTCTGGTTCACGCCGGCCAGGATGCTGGGCAGGGCCATCGGCAGCTGCACTTTCATGAGCTGCTGCCAGGGAGTGCAGCCAAAGGCGTCGGAAGCCTCCACGGCCTCGTGGGGCACCTGGCGCAGGCCCAGCGTCGTCAGGCGCACGCACGGCGGCATCGCAAAAATCACCGTCGCCATCGCTCCGGGCACCTCGCCCAGATGGAAAAACAGCACGGCTGGAATCAGATAGACAAACGCCGGCATCGTCTGCATGAAGTCCAGGACGGGGCGCACGATCTGCTCGCCGCGCCGGCTCCGGCCCGAATAGATGCCCAGCGGAACGCCGATCAGCAGCGCCACCAGCGTGGAGGTCAGCACCAGGGCCAGCGTCTGCATGGTGATCGCCCACAATTCCATCGCCAGCACCAGCGTGAAGCCCAGCAGCGCAAACAGCGCCAGACCCCAGTTCCGCCAGCCGCACGCCCACCACGCCAGCCCCGTCAGCACCGCAATCATCACCCAGGCCGGCGGCCAGCCCAGCAGCACTTCGAACCCGTCAATAAATGCGCCCAGGCCGTTGCGGATGGCGTCGAAAAAGCCCGGAAAGGAATCTTTCAGCCAGTTGATCAGATCTTCGAAATACGGTCCGACATGGAAGGTCATGATTCCTCCTCGGTTTTGCTGGAGAGCGCGGACAGCAGGGCGGCGCGGGTCACGATGCCCGCGAGGGTGCCGTTGGCCCGCAGGACGGGAATCGGCACGCGGGTTTCGCTGGCCAGCGGAATCATGTCGCGCAGGCTGGTGGTCTCGTCCACCGTCGGGACATCCTTCTGGAGGATCGGGGTCAGGTCGCGCCCGCCCTTGTCGGCCGCGGCCAGCGCGTGATCAATGTCCACCAGGCCCATGAACCGGCGGTCCTGGTTGACGACGAAAACCGAGGACAGGTCGTGCTGGCGCATGGAACGGACGGCCTGGTGCGGTCCGTCCTTGTGCGTGACCACCACCGGCGTGCGCCGCATCACGCTGCCCGCGGTGAGCACCTTGCTTCGGTCCACGTTTTCCACGAAGGTCCGCACGTAGTCCGTGGCGGGCTCCGTCAGGATCGTTTCGGGCGTGCCGATCTGGTCGATCAGGCCGTCCTTCATGATGGCGATGCGGTCGCCGAGCTTCAGGGCTTCGTCGAGATCGTGGGTGATGAAGACCACGGTCTTGTGCAGGCGCGACTGCAGCTCGGCCAGTTCGTCCTGCATCTGCGTGCGGATCAGCGGATCCAGCGCGCTGAACGCTTCGTCCATCAGCAGAATGTCCGGGTCCGTCGCCAGGGCCCGGGCCAGCCCCACGCGCTGCTGCATGCCGCCGCTCAGCGCGCCGATTGCGCTGGATTCATAGCCGCCCAGCCCGACGATTTCGATGGCCTCCATTGCCTTTTGGCGGCGGACATCCGCCGCCACCTTCTGGATTTCCAGGCCGAATTCGACGTTTTCGACGACATTGCGGTGGGGCAGCAGCCCGAAATGCTGGAAAACCATCGCAAACGTGTTGCGCCGGAGTTCCCGCAGGGGCGCGGCGTTCAGCTCCGCGATGTTCCCGCCGTTCACGAGCAGGTCCCCGCAGGTCGGTTCGATCAGCCGGTTGAGCAGGCGCAGCAGCGTGGACTTGCCGCTGCCGGACAGGCCCATGATCACAAACGTCTCCCGCTTGCG
>JAHDSS010000235.1 GCA_018432565.1 Kiritimatiellia bacterium | reverse complement strand
GATGGAGCTCTGGAACTCATAAATGGCTTGCAAGAGGCCCTGGCTGGCTTCGGCCTGGTATGGAGTGTACGCCGACAGAAACTCGCCCCGCCGAAGGAGTGACTTCACCGCCGACGGAATCACATGATCCTGCGCTCCGGCGCCGGCGAAACACACCAGCGGGCGGTTATTCGCCGCCAAGGCGCGGGCATGCGCCAGCAGTTCCGGCTCGGTCAGCGCCGCCGGCCAGTCGAATGCCTCCGTTCGCAGTTCTGCCGGAATCTGCTCCAGCAGCGCCTCCATGGAAGAGGCACCGATGGCCGCCAGCATGCCGGCGCGGTCGGCTTGGGTGTGGGGGGAATACATGACAGGGTTCAGGATTCAGGGTTCAGGGGGCAGGCATGGAGCCACCGCTCACCCGGCCCCTGCTCTCTTACTGCACGGTTTTCTGGTAGGCCTCGAAATCCATCAGGGTGTCGAGTTCGGCAGGGGTCGACATCCTGATCTTGAAGAACCACCCTTCGCCGTGGGGCGACTGGTTGACCAGGGCCGGATTGTCCACAAGGGCGTCATTGACCTCGATGACTTCGCCCGAGGCCGGCGCCATGAAATCGGCCGCCGCCTTGACGGACTCGATGACGGCGCAGGCCTTGCCCTGCGTGACCGCCGCGCCCGCCTTGGGCAGTTCCACAAACACGATGTCGCTGATTTCCTTCTGGGCGTAGTCGCTGATGCCCACGGTGATGACATCACCTTCGGCAAACGCCCATTCATGGCTCGCCGCGAATCTGCATTGTTTCTCGTCGTACATGGGAACTCCTTCAAAACAGGTTGACCACGAAATACACGAAACACACGAAAAGAGTCAAAGGACAATCCGTTCATGCTCCAGCAAAGGATAATGCCCGAAATTAATCAGAAGAGCCAATCGCTTTCCCGTCGCTCTGAGATAATTGATGGCTTGGGCCCGGTGTTCGTCCGCGATCTGCTTGAGTGCCTTGAGTTCGACAACGACTTCTCCACAACAGAGAAAATCCGGAATATAGGTTTGTTTCAAAAGCGTCTTCTTGTAAGCAAGCCGAAGACACGGATGTTCTTCAAATGGAATGCCTCGGCTTGCAAATTCCAGCGCCAAGCACTCCTGATAGACGCTCTCCAAAAATCCACTCCCCATTTCTTTATAGACCTCGAAACAAGCCCCCATGACTTGAAAGCTTTCTTTCTTGAACAGGATCCCTTGTTCCATTTTCGTGTCTTTCGTGTGTTTCGTGGTTCAACGGCTGTTCATGGTTTCACACGCTGTTTTTCCTGAATGCGCCGCGGACGGTTTCGGCTTCGACACGGCTGCCGTGGATTTCCACTTCCACCCGGGTGGCGGGTTCCCAGGCGTCGGGGGCCAGATAGCCGACGCCAATGCCGGATTGCAGGCTTGGAGCGAAGGTGGCGCTGGTCAGCGCGCCGATTCGCCGGTCTCCCTGCCAAACGGAACAGCCGGCGCGCGGCACGCCCCGGCCCAGCAGGCGCACCCCGGTCAGTTTTTCCCTGAATCCGGCTTCCTTGCGGTGGGCCAAAGCCTCCCGGCCGATAAAGTCACCCTTCTGCATCTTGACTACCCATCCGCAGTTGGCTTCGTAGGGCGTGCGCGTGGCAACGGCATCTGCGCCGTACAGCAGGTATCCCGCTTCCAGCCGCAGGGTGTCGCGACTGCCAAGTCCGCAGTTCACGAGACCGTGACGTCCACCGCGCGCCGTCAATTCATCCCAGAACGCGCCGATGCCCGCCGGGGACAGCGCCACTTCAAATCCATCCTCGCCGGTATAGCCGGTATGCATGACG
>JAHDSS010000533.1 GCA_018432565.1 Kiritimatiellia bacterium | reverse complement strand
TATTTTGACACACAAAGGGTCACCCGTGAATGGTCGCATGTTGCCGCCATTATCCCCAATCCGGGCAAGACGGAGCTTGCCCCTCCAGAAATCTCCACGCGGTTTTTCGCGCCTTTCGCGACTTTCGTAGTTTCTCCCCCCCCCCTTTGCGTCTTCGCGTCTTGGCGTGAGACAGGCTGTTCAGGCTGTTCGATCCAAAGCGGCGTCGTGCCGCCGCACTCCAAACCGATCCCCCTCCGCGCCCTCTACGGCAAACAGTCTTCCCCGTTCATGCCTTTCGCGCATTTCGCGACTTTCGTAGTTTCTCCCCTCCCAATCCGGGCAATCCGGGCAAGACGGAGCTTGCCCCCCCGGGAATCTCCGATTAGGGACTCGATTGGGCCAGCGCCGCGTGCATCAGCCCCAGCAGCACGGCGCACGCCGTATCGGTCCGCAGCGCCCGCGGCCCCCACGACACCGCCTCGAATCCATGCGCCTCCAGCAGCTCCAGCTCAAACGGCGTCCAGCCTCCCTCGGGTCCCACCGCCAGCAGCACGCGACCCTCCCGCGGCAGCGCCGCCAGTGTTTCCGCCGGGAACGCCCCCGCCCCCGGATGCGCCGCCAGCTTCGCCGCATACGGGCCGAAGGCGTCCAGCTCGTCTTCGATGAGCTTCCGGAACTGCCGGTGCACGCTGACCTGCGGCAGCCGCGTGTCCCGCGCCTGCTGCAGGCCTTCGATCAGTCCTGCCCGGATGTGCTCCGGCCCCAGCACATGCGTATCGAAGTAGTTCCGCTCCGTCTTCCACGCGTTGGAAATCAGAATCCGCCCCACCCCCAGCGACGCCAGCACCGGCCACAGGCGGTTCATCACCTTGGGCCGCGGCATCGCCAGCAGCACATCCGCGCGCGGAACGGGCGGAACCCCGCCGTCCAGCGTGCATTGCAGCCGGATTTCCCCGCCGTCCTCCGCGATCACCACCGCCGTCCCCGTCGGACCCTCCACCACGCCGACACGGATCTGCTCCCCCTCCCCCGCCTTCAGCACCTCGCGCACATGCCGCGCGCGCTTGCCCGCCAAAACGGCCAAGCCCTCGGCGTGGATTTCGTCCGGCTCCAGAAGAATGAGGTTCATGAAAACATCCGGACAACTTCACCACAGAGAACACAAAGAACACAGAGAAATCATGGGAATGGGTTTTTACCCTTCAGCCGCGGTTCTGGCTGTCCCTTTGTGATCTCTGTGTTCTCTGTGGTTATGTTCTTGTGGCTGTTCAGGCCATCTGCACGTCGTGCGTCGCCTCGAACGCGGTGATCTCCGCCTCGTGCTGCAGCGTCAGCCCGATGGCATCCAGCCCGCTCAGGAGCTTTTCCTTCACGTCGGACGTGATGTCGAACCGGAATACCCGCTCTTCCGCGCCGCGGACCGTCACGGTTTGCGCCTCGAGGTCCACCGTGGCCTCCAGTTTGCGGCCCTTGGCCGCATCGAAAATCCACTGCACTTCGTCGGAGGACAGTTCGATCACCAGCAGCCCGTTGCCGTAGCTGTTGTTCTTGAAGATGTCCGCAAATCCGGGAATGCGCTTGTCGCCTTCCCCGCGCCACGGCGCGATCACCGCCCGGAAGCCGTACTGCTGCACCGCCCAGACCGCGTGTTCCCGGCTCGACCCGCAGCCGAAGTTGTT
>JAHDSS010000287.1 GCA_018432565.1 Kiritimatiellia bacterium | reverse complement strand
GTGAATATAGCCCCCCTCGCGCATCGCAAACAGAATGCGCCGGTTGCCGGGCTTGAGCCCGTCTCGCGCGTCCGGCAGCGCCCGGCCCACGATCACCGACATCGAATAGTCAATGTAGGCCCGCTGCATCTCCTCTTCGATATTGACCGGCTCGATGCGGTCCGTCAGGTTCTGCGGCGCCGCCGCCGCGGAAAGGGGCTCGCCGGCCGTCTCGCCGCCGGGCTCGTTGGTCACTTCATCGCTCATCGCTCTGTCTTTCGTTCAACGTATCTTCCTTCACCAGAGAAAACTCTGCCGGCACAGGATCGTAACGGGTTTCCACTGTCCGTTTGCCCATGAATAGCGTTTCATATAAAAAGATGTTGCCGGTTGAATTCATGGGCGAGTGTCCGGACCACCGTCCTCAGATATCCAGGTTGCGCACGTTGAGGGCGTTTTCCTCGATGAAGGCGCGGCGGGGCTCGACCTCGTCGCCCATCAGGATGGTGAAGATTTCGTCGGCGCGGACGGCATCCTCCAGGTTCACCTGCAGCAGCTTGCGCTTGGCGGGCTCCAGGGTGGTTTCCCAGAGCTGCGCGGGATTCATTTCGCCCAGCCCCTTGTAGCGCTGGATGCCCAGCCCGCGGCGGCCGGTCTCGCGCACCAGACCGAGCAGGTCGCCCAGGGCATGCAGGGCCACCTTCCGGTCGTCCACTTCGGCCTCGAAGACCGGCGTGTCACTGCGCAGCAGCGTCTCGATGCCGAACCCATGGGCCTGCAGCTGCGCCACCTGCTTCACCAGGCCCGGCGCCAGATGCAGCTCGTCCCAGGTGAACTGCGCGGGATCCAGCGGCCCCATCCGGGACTCCGCCTCTTCGCGGATCCGCCGCATTTCCTCGTCGGTGAAGGCCAGGTGCACCTCCGCGTCCACGGGATCGGCGCCCGGCGGCAGCACCCGCACCCGGTAGAGCGGCAGACGATTGTTCACGGCGTCGTAGCGCCGCATGTAGGTGTCGAAATCAATGCCCTTGCGCGCCATCGCGCCCGCCACATACTCGACTTCCTCCAGGATCTTGAGCACTTCGGCCATTTCGCCGTTCTCCAGCCGCGTCGTCCCGTCCGGCTTCAGCAGGCGGACATCCTCGACGCCCATCTCAATCAGCACCTGCGTCAGGTGCCGGTCGTTGTCAATGTAGCGCTCCTGCTTCTTGCGCCGGATCTTGTAGAGCGGCGGCTGGGCGATGTACACGAAGCCCCTTTCGATCAGCTGGGGCATCTGGCGGTAGAAAAACGTCAGCAGCAGCGTCCGGATGTGCGACCCGT
>JAHDSS010000409.1 GCA_018432565.1 Kiritimatiellia bacterium | reverse complement strand
CTGCCAAAAATATTTTCCATAGCATGGAAAAGTCGTCAAAAAATCTTCCATACTGTGGAAAAATCGGGCTGTTTTTTCCATACCGTGGAAAAATATTTTCCATAGCGTGGAAAGCGCGCGCTTCGCGCACGGATTGCCGCAGACAAGTCCCGCCCCGGGACAAGGGCCAAGCGTGGCCCGCAGCCCAATCGCGAAAAAGTTTTCCATACTGTGGAAAACCGTCCGCGCCCCGCTTTTCCAACCGCTGTCTCGGCTTGCCAAACCAATCGATTTCCATCATTCTTTCACTAACAACCGATGGCGATATGCAAATCGCTTATAACTATTTACTGCTACAATGATTACCTCATCCAATTCACGAGAGAATGCCGGTTTGGCTGACATCATCGCCGCCTGCTGCTTCAATGGTGTCCGTTTTAACAGCCATGCCTACACCCTCTAACAACCTATACTCCCCAAACCCGTCTCCCAAGGCTCCTGCTCTTAAAGAGCAAGACATCGAAGATGCGTTCATCGAGAAGCTGCGCAGCCTTAAATATATCTATCGCGATGACATCCGCGATCGCGCCGCTCTTGAGCACAACTTTCGCCAGAAGTTCGAAGCCCTTAACCGCGTCAAGCTGACCGACGGAGAGTTCCAGCGGCTTCTCGACGAGCTAATCACGGCTGACGTCTTCACCGCCGCCCGCGTTCTTCGCGAGAAAAACGACTTCACCCGCGACGACGGCATGCCGCTTTCCTACACCCTTGTCAACATCAAGGACTGGTGCAAAAACGACTTCGAGGTGGTTCACCAGCTCCGCATCAACACCGACTATAGCCACCACCGCTACGACGTCATGCTTCTCATCAACGGAGTTCCCGTCGCCCAGGTCGAGCTCAAGACCCTTGGCGTCAGCGCGCGCCGCGCCATGGAGCAGATCGTCGAATACAAGAACGATCCCGGCAACGGCTACACCCGCACGCTTCTGTGTTTCGTCCAGCTCTTCATCGTCAGCAACCGCACCGAGACGTTCTATTTCGCCAACAACAACGCCCGGCACTTCGCCTTCAACGCCGCCGAACAGTTTCTTCCCGTCTATCGCTTCGCCAATCTCGACAACTCGCCGGTTCCGTTCCTCGACGATTTCGCCGACCGCTTCCTCCAGAAGTGCACGCTCGGCCGCATGATCAGCCGCTACATGGTTCTCATCCAGAGCGAGCAGAAGCTGCTCATGATGCGGCCCTACCAGATCTATGCCGTCCAGGCCATTGTGGACTGCATCGAGCAGAACTGTGGCAACGGCTACATCTGGCACACCACGGGCAGCGGCAAGACTCTTACTTCGTTCAAGGCTTCCACCCTCCTCAAGGACAACCCCGCCATCGACAAATGCCTCTTTGTCGTGGACCGCAAGGACCTCGACCGCCAGACGCGGGAGGAATTCAACCGCTTCCAGGAAGGCTGCGTCGAGGAGAACACCAACACCGCCACCCTTGTCCGCCGCATGCTCTCCGACGACATGAGCGACAAGGTCATCGTCACCACCATCCAGAAGCTCGGCCTCGCCCTGGATGAAAACAGCAAGCGAAACCGGCAGCGGGCCAAACAGGGGAGGGAAACCTTCGCCCAGCGCCTCGAACCGCTTCGCGACAAACGCTTCGTCTTCATCTTCGACGAATGCCACCGCTCCCAGTTCGGCGACAACCACGAGGCCATCAAGGACTTCTTCCCCCGCGCCCAGCTCTTCGGCTTCACCGGCACGCCCATCTTCGAGCAAAACGCCTCCCGCGTTCAGGTCGAGGGCAGCCAGGCCTCTTATTGCACCACCGTCGACACCTTTCAGCGCGAGCTGCACAAATACACCATCACCCACGCCATCGAGGACAAGAACGTCCTGCGCTTCCACGTGGATTACTACCGCCCGGAAGGCGAGGGGGCGCCCCAAACGGATGAATCCTCCAGAAAGCGCAAGATCATCGGGGAGATCCTCGCCAAGCACGACGCCGCCACCCACAACCGGCGCTTCAACGCGCTCCTTGCGACCGCCTCGATCGACGCCGCCATCGAGTATCACGCCCTTTTCATGGGCATTCAGAAAGAACGGCAGGCCGCCGACCCCGCTTTCGTCCCGCTCAAGGTCGCCTGCGTCTTTTCTCCGCCCGCCGAAGACAACACGGACATCCAGCAGTTGCAGGAAGACCTCCCTCAGGAAAAGGCCGACAACGAGGAGGAGCCCGACCGGAAAAAAGAAGCCCTCAAGGCCATCATCGCGGCCTACAACGCCCGCTACGGCACCAATCATTCCATCGGCGATTTCGATCTCTACTACCAGGATGTCCAGACCCGCATCAAGGACCAGAAGTTCCCCAACGCCGATCTGCCCCGCAAGGGCGCCGAGAAAATCGATGTCACCATTGTCGTGGACATGCTCCTGACCGGTTTTGACTCAAAGTACCTCAACACCCTCTATGTGGACAAGACCCTCAAGCACCACGGCCTCATCCAGGCGTTCTCCCGCACCAACCGGGTGCTCAACGCCACCAAACCCCACGGACAGATCCTCGACTTCCGCCAGCAGCAGACGGCCGTGGATGCCGCCGTTACCCTTTTCTCCGGCGTGGACAACGGCGCCCAGGCCCGCGAAATCTGGCTCGTGGAGTCCGCTCCCAAGGTCGTCGAGAAACTCAAGTCCGCCCTCGGCAAACTCGGCGACTTCATGCAATCGCAGGGACTCGAGCCGAAGCCCGAGTCCGTCCCCGCCCTGAAAGGCGACGCGGCCCGGGCCGCCTTCATCGAGCGCTTCCGCGAAGTCCAGCGCCTCAAGACCCAGCTCGACCAATACACCGATCTGCCGCCCGACGCCGAAGCCGCCATCGAGCAGCTTCTGCCCAAGGACCAGCTCAACGCCTTCCGCGGCGTCTATCTCGAGACCGCCCAGCGCCTGCGCGCCGAACAGGAAAAGACCGGCGCCGCGCCCGACCCGGCCGTGGATCAGCTCGATTTCGAATTCGTCCTCTTCGCCTCCGCCGACATCGATTACGACTACATCATGGCCCTGCTGGCCCGGTTCTCCAACGAACCCCCGGGCAAGATGAAGATGAGCCGCGAGCAGCTCATCGGCCTCATCCAGGCCGACGCCAAGTTCATGGACGAGCGCGACATCATCACCGACTATGTCCGCACCCTCCAGCCCGGCCAGGGCCTCGATCAGAAGGAAATCGAAGCCGGCTACCGGCGTTTCAGGGAAGCGCGCCACGCCGCCGAGCTGGCTGACGTCGCCCGGAAACACGGGCTGGCCCCCGAGCGGCTCCAGCCCTTCGTGGACGCCATTCTCCAGCGCATGGTTTTCGACGGCGAACAGCTTACCGAACTGCTCGAACCCCTCGGCCTCGGCTGGCGGGATCGCCGCGACGCCGAACTCGCCCTCATGGCCGACCTCGTGCCGCTGCTCAAGAAACGCGCCGCCGGGCGCGACATCTCGGGATTGAGCGCGTATGAGTAGGTCGATGGCCAACGAAGCCAAACCAATGGCAGTCGCCGTTATTTGCGGCGATTTCGCCATAATTGGGTCGAATGCTTCCGCCACGCTCAACCCCATCGAATTCGATGGGATTGGAAACCTCTCGACACTGGAGACACAGCCGTGAGCAACGCCAAAAGAACCAGCATTCAAGTGCAGGGTACGCCCGTCACCGTTCTCTCCCGCGACCGTCAGGACTTCATCTGCCTGACCGACATCGCCAAACGCAAGAATCCCGAACACTCGGACGATGTGATTCGCAACTGGCTGCGCAGCCGCAACACCGTCGAGTTTCTCGGCGTATGGGAACGGCTCAACAACCCCGGTTTTAATCCCGTCGAATTCGACGGGATTAGAATCCAGACCGGACTGAACAGCTTCGTCCTTACCCCCAAGCAGTGGATCGAGAAGACCGGAGCGATCGGACTCCGCTCCAGCGCCGGCCGTTATGGCGGCACTTACGCCCACAAGGATATCGCCTTTGAGTTCGCTTCCTGGGTCTCCGTCGAATTTAAGCTGTTCCTCATCAGGGAGTTCCAGCGACTCAAGGACGAGGAAAACGACCGCCTCAAGCTTGACTGGAACCTCCAGCGCACCCTCGCCAAGATCAATTACCGCATCCATACCGACGCCATCAAGGAAACCCTGATTCCGCCCACCGTCACGCCCGCCCAGGCCAACCTCGTCTATGCCAGCGAGGCCGACCTGCTCAACGTCGCCCTCTTCGGCCAAACCGCGCGCCAGTGGCGAGACGCCCATCCCGATGCCGAGGGCAACGTCCGGGACGACGCCTCGCTCGAACAACTCGTCGTCCTCACCAACCTCGAAAGCCTCAACTCCGTCCTCGT
>JAHDSS010000590.1 GCA_018432565.1 Kiritimatiellia bacterium | reverse complement strand
TGACTCTTGCCGCTCACCTTACGGCCTGAATACCCGCCCCGTCAATGGTTTTCAGCACGCCTACAGCGCCTTGAAGCACAGCGTGGCGTTGTGGCCGCCGAACCCCAGCGAATTGTTCAGGCAGGCGCGGATGGTCGCCTTCCGCGCCTCGTTGGGCACGTAATCCAGGTCGCATTCCGGATCGGGCGTGGTGTAGTTGATCGTCGGGGGCAGCACCCCGTCGCGAATCGCCAGGGCGCACGCCACCGATTCCACCCCGCCGGCCGCTCCCAGCAGATGCCCGGTCATGCTCTTGGTCGAACTGACCGCGATCTGCCGCGCGCGCTCCTCGCCCATGGCCAGCTTGATGGCCTTGGTCTCGCCGGAATCGTTCAGCGGCGTGCTCGTCCCGTGCGCATTGATGTAGTCAATGTCCGCCGGCGTCAGCCCGGCGTCCTGCATCGCCAGCTTCATTCCGCCCGCCGGGCCTTCGGCCGTCTCGTCGGGCGCCGTGATGTGATAGGCGTCGCCCGTGCAGCCGAATCCCGCCAGCTCGCAGTAGATCCGCGCCCCGCGGGCCTTCGCATGCTCGTATTCCTCGATCACAATGATCCCGGCGCCTTCCGCCATGATGAACCCGTCGCGGTCCTTGTCAAAGGGACGGCTGGCCGCCTGCGGATCGTCGTTGCGCGTGCTCAGCGCCCGCATGGCGTTGAATCCCCCCACCCCCAGTTCGCAGATGGCGCCTTCCGCGCCGCCCGCCACCATCGCGTCCGCCTTGCCCGCGCGGATCAGCGCCAGCGCCTCGCCAATGCAGTGGGTCCCCGAGGCGCACGCCGTCACCACGGCGAAGTTCGGCCCCTTCAGGTTGTGGTTGATCGAAATCAGCCCCGGCAGGATGTTGGTGATCATCTGCGGGATCATGAACGGGGAAAAACGGCCCGGCCCCCGCGTGCGCAGCACGTCCATCTGCCCCTGGAGAATCTGCAAGCCCCCCACGCCCGAAGCCGCCACCACCCCGATGCGCCGGGGATCTTCTTTCGACATGTCCAGCCCGGAATCGTCAAACGCCATCTTTGCCGCCGCCACCCCGTAGTGGCAGAACGGATCCATCCGGCGGGCTTCCTTCTTCGGAATGAAGGCTTCCACGCTGAAGTCCTTCACCTGCCCTGCGAACTTGGTGTCGAACGCCGAGGCGTCGAAATAGGTGATCGGCCCGACCCCGGACACCCCGGCCTGGATCGACGCCCAGAAGGTGTCCAGCGTGCTGCCCACCGGGCTGACCACGCCCAATCCCGTCACAACTACGCGTCTTGTTTCCGCCATGGCTTGCCGTCCGATCCTGTCTTGCCGTTTCTGACTAAACGGGCCGAGCCTCTGCCTTCCGGCAAGCGGTCCCGGCCCCGATTCGATCCGCCGGTGTCCGGCTACTTGTCGAATCCCTTTTCCTTCAGATAGCTGATCACCGCGCCGACCGTCGTCAGCTTCTCGGCGTCTTCGTCCGGAATCTCGGCCCCGAATTCTTCTTCGAAGGCCATGACCAGCTCGACCGTGTCCAGCGAATCCGCGCCCAGGTCCTCGATGAACGAGGCTTCCGGGGTCACCTGATCCTTGTTCACGCCCAGCTGCTCGACGATGATATCCTTGACTTTGTCTTCCAGGGCCATTGTGGTTCTCCGTTGTTGGTTGTTTTCTTTTTTTTACATCACCATGCCGCCGCAAACGGTCAGGACCTGGCCGTTCACGTAGGCGGCATTGTCGCTCGCCAGGAACGCCACCGCCCTGGCCACATCTTCGGGTTCGCCGGGCCGTCCCAGCGGGACCAGCCGGAGCATCGCATCCTTCGCGGCCTCCGACAGCTGGTCCGTCATCGCCGTGCGGATGAAGCCCGGCGCCACCGCGTTCACGCGGATGTTCCGGCTGCCCAGCTCCTTGGCCGCCGTCTTCGTCAGCGCGATCAGCCCCGCCTTGGATGCCGTATAGTTGGCCTGCCCCGCGTTGCCCATCAGCCCCACCACGCTGGCGATGTTGACGATCGAACCCGCGCGCTGCTTCATCATCAGCTTCGCCGCCGCCTTGGTCACCAGAAACGCGCCCTTCAGATTGATGTCCAGCACGCGGTCCCAGTCCTCCTCGGACATGCGGATCAGCAGGGTGTCGCGGGTGATGCCGGCGTTGTTCACCAGAATGTCCAGCCGCCCGAAATCGGCCGCCGCCCGGGCCACCGCGGCCCCCACGGCGGCGCCGTCGGCCACGTCCATGGCATAGCACTCCGCCCGGCGGCCGAGATCCCGGACCGCGGCGGCGGTCTCCTCCAGCCAGTCGGCCTTCACGTCGCACAGGGCCACATCCGCCCCGTCCGCGGCCAGCTGCACGGCAATCGCGCGCCCGATCCCGCGGGCCGCGCCGGTCACCAGGGCGATTTTGTTTTCAAGCGGTTTCATCTGTTCAAGCCTGTCCTAGGATTCGGCCGCCAGTTTGGCCGCCTCTTCCGCCCCCGCCAAGTCTAAAATATGGCTCACCTTCACATCGGGGGCGATGCGCTTGCCCAGTCCGGCCAGCACGCTGCCCGGTCCGCATTCAAACGCCAGGTCCATTCCCGCCGCCGCCATGTCCGTGAAACAGTCCGTCCAGCGCACGCCCGACACCACCTGCTCCACCATGCGGCGGCGGATCTCGTCGGGCGTCGTGTGCGGCCGGCCCGTCACGTTGGACCAGACCGGAATCGCCGGCGCGCGGAACTCGATGCCCTCCAGAAAGTCCGCCAGACGGTCCGCCGCCGGCTGCATCAGCGACGAATGGAACGCGCCCGCCACGGCCAGCCGCAGGGCGCGCTTGGCGCCGGCGGCCTTGGCCGCCTGCTCGCCCGCCGCCAGCCGGTCGGCATGTCCCGACAGCACCGTCTGCGCCGGGGAGTTCAGGTTGGCGATTTCCAGCCCGCTGGCCGCCGCCACCTCGCGCACCTGCTCCAGCGACAGGCCGATGATCGTCAGCATCCCGCCGGGCGCGGCGTCGCAGGCCTCCTGCATGAACCGGCCGCGGGCCTGAAGAATGCGCACCGCGTCGTCAAACGTCACCACCCCCGCCTCGCACAGCGCCGCCCACTCCCCCAGGCTGTGTCCCGCCGCCCCCGCCACGGCCCATCCGCCGCCGGCGAAATGCGCCAGCGCCGCGCGCGCCGCCGTGCTCACCGTGAAAATCGCCGGCTGGGCGTTGTGCGACCGGGTCAGCTCCTCGATCGGCCCCTCCGCGCACAGTTTCAGCAAATCAAACCCCAGAATCCCGCTCGCGCGCTCGAACAGTCCGCGGCACGCCGGAAGTCCTTCCGCCAGCTCGCGGCCCATGCCGACCGCCTGGGCCCCCTGGCCGGGAAACAGCAGCATCCGGCTCATATCCACTCCACCACCGTGCCGCCCCAGGTCAACCCGCCCCCGAACGCCACCATCAATACCTTGTGCCCGCTCTGAATGCGCCCGTCCGCCACCGCTTCCGACAGCGCGAGCGGAATCGACGCCGCCGACGTGTTGCCGTAGCGGTCCAGGTTCATGATGGCCCGGTCCGCCGAGCCATCCCCCAGGCGCTTCGCCACCGCGTCAATGATCCGCCAGTTCGCCTGGTGGAAAATCATCCAGTCGATGTCCGACTCCTGCAGGCCCGCGCGCCGGATGGCCTCCTGCGCCGCCCCCAGCATGGTGTTCACCGCGATCTTGAACGTCTCGCGCCCGGCCATGTGGATGAAATGCTGATGCTGCCGGATCGTTTCCTCCGAGGGCGGCCGTTTGCAGCCGCCCGCCGGAATGTACAGAATGTCGGCCTGGTTGCCGTCCACCCCCAGGTAATTCGAGCGGATGCCCGGCCGGTCGGACGCCGTCAGCACCACGGCTCCGGCCCCGTCGCCGAACAGCACGCAGGTGTCGCGGCTGGTCCAGTCCGTCACCGTACTGAGCTTTTCCGCCCCGATGACCAGCGCCGTGCGGATGCGCCCGGACTCGATGGCCGCCGCCGCCGCGTCCAGCGCCATCAGAAACCCCGAGCAGGCCGCCGACAGATCGTAGCCGTAGGCCCGGCCGGCTCCGATCGCCGCCTGGATCAGGCAGGCCGTGCTGGGAAAGACCATGTCCGGCGTGCAGGTCGCCACGTAAACCGCCTCGACATCCTCCGCCGCCAACCCGGCATTCGCCAGGGCCCGGCGGGCCGCCTCGGCCCCCATGTCGGACGTGCATTCCCCCTCCGCCGCAATCCGCCGCTCGCGGATGCCCGTCCGGGTGCGGATCCATTCGTCGCTGGTGTCCACCATCCGTTCCAGGTCCGCGTTGGTCAGCACCTTCTCCGGCGCGTAATGGCCGGCGCCGGAAATGGCGGCATAGATTTTCGGGCTCATGTCGCTTCCTTCACTTGGGCCGCGCACTGGCGCATGCCCTCCAGAATCGTGGCGTTCAGGCGGCACTGCACCGCCCGCACCGCCTGCAGAATGCCGTTCTGGGCCGCCACCGCATCCGAACTGCCGTGTCCGATGATGCAGATGCCGTTGATCCCCAGCAGCGGCGCCCCGCCGTACGTCTGCTTGCTGGTCTTTTTCTTCAGGGACCGCAACCCTCCGCTCAGCAGCAGCGATCCCAGCAGTCGGATGGGCGTCCGCGTCAGCTCGTGCTTCAGCCACGTGCCGATGGCATGGGCGACGCTCTCGCTGGTCTTCAGGATCACGTTCCCCGTGAACCCGTCGCACACCACCACGTCCACGTCGCCCTCGAACAGATCGTGGCCCTCCACGTTGCCCTTGAAGCGCACCGGCGCCTGCTCCAGCAGCTCGTAGGCCTCCTTGCTCAGGGCGTTGCCCTTGGCTTCCTCGCTGCCGACGCTCATCAGCCCCACCTTCGGATCGGGCTGCCCCAGCACCTTCCGGGAATAGGCCGCGCCCATGATTGCAAACTGCATCAGGATCTCCGGCGAACAGTCCGGCGTGGCCCCCGCGTCAATCAGCACCACCGGCTTGTCCGTCGGCGTCGGCATCGCGATCGCGATCCCCGGCCGCCGCACGTTCTCCAGCGTGCGCAGCTTCAGCATCGCCGCCGCCACCGCCGCGCCCGTGTTGCCGGCCGCGAACACCGCATCCGCCTCGCCGGCCTTCACCAGATCCATCGCGCGGTTGATGGACGAATCCCGCTTGCGGCGGACCCCCGCCGCCGCCGGCTCGCCCATCCCGACCACTTCCGAGGCGTGACGGATTTCCAGCCGGCCCGGATCGCCCCCGCCCCGCGCCACTTCGGCGCGCACCGCGGCCTCGTCGCCCACCAGAAACAGGCGCTCGATGTCCGGACACGAACGAAGGGCCATCAGGGCCCCTTCGACGATCGCTTGGGGGGCGAAATCCCCCCCCATGGCGTCAACGGCAATGCGCATGCTCGACCGGGGCCCGCTCGGCGGGCCGCCCGCCAGGATCAATCCTTGGTTTCCTTGACCACCACCTGGCGGCCCTTGTACATCCCGCAGGCCGGGCACACCCGGTGCGGCTGGCACGGTGCCCCGCACTCGCGGCACACCACGGCGGCCACCTGGGGAATCTTCCCGGCCCATGCCGCCTTGCGCATGCGCAGGCGGCTCTTCGATACTTTCCGTTTCGGGACTGCCATCTTCCTTCTCCTTGCTGTTCCTTACGTCCGCTTCCGTCCGGCGCCGCCTTCCGGCGGCGTCCGGCCCGGGGCGGCCGTCAATCCGTCCAGGGCCTCCCACGGCGACAACACGTCCCCGGGGGGCGTGCAGGCGCAGGGGCCATCGTTCCAATTCTGCCCGCACCGGGGGCACAGCCCCTGGCAGGCGTCGTCGCAGAGGGGAAATCCGGGGATTTCCAGCACCAGATCCTCGCGCACGTCGGCCGTCACATCCAGGTATTCCGGATGCTCCGACCAGTCGTAGGCGTGCAAGAATGACGAAACCCGGACCGTTGTCGAGAAAAATTGCGCGCACCGCGAGCACCGCAGGCGCACGGGCGCCTGCACCGTCCCGCGCACGATCAGCTCGCCGCCCGCCGGCTCCACCGTCAGGGCGTACTCGATCGGCCCGTCCGCCCGCGCCACCGGGTCGTTCGCCAGATCCAGCAGCTCGCCGGGCGCCTGCCCGTCCACGGCTAACCCGTCTTCGCCGATCTGGGTGGTTTCAATGCGGATCATGGTCATGCTCTCCGGGATGCACGGGCCGGCGACACGCGCCGGCGGCGGCTCGCCCCCTCCCTACCGGGGTCCCAGCCTCCGCCGCAGCGCTTCCGCCACGGCCGCCGGCACGAATTTCTCCGCCTCGCCCCCCAGCGACGCGATCTCCCGCACCATGCTCGAACTCACGTAACTGAAATCCTCGTTCGGCATCAGAAACAGCGTCTCGATGTCC
>JAHDSS010000081.1 GCA_018432565.1 Kiritimatiellia bacterium | reverse complement strand
TTCGATCCGCCGCGCCCAGCGGGCGCAGCTACAGTCGCGGCGGTCTCGGCGAGACCGCCCTACCTTCCCCCATCCGTGCAATCCGTGCAATCCGTAGCTGGCTGTTCCGGCTGTTCGAACCCGGCTCACCCGGAGGGTTCGCCCTACCTGCCCCCCATTCGTGTGATTCGTAGCTGACTGTTCCAGCTGTTCGGCTGTCCGATCCCGGCGGTCTCGGCGAGACCGCCCTGCCGTTCCGATCCCCTATCCGTACTACTATCCATCCACTTCTTGTTGTTCATGCACGTTTTTCGTTCCAACACATTGCCCACATACAAGCTGAGATGCTCATTTTTATAGGCAAGCCAAACGAAAACCCTCATGGCCACCAAAAACACCAAAAGACACAAAGACTACAACGCATAGGTTGTTGATTTCCATTCAAGGCTCCCCTTTTTGTGGCTTCTCGTGTTTTTCGTGGCCCTGCTCCTTTGGTTGCGGCTCCGCCGCGCTGGGAACCTCTGTGGTCCTCTGTGTGAGGGAACTGGCTGTTCAGCCTTCTCTTCGTGTCATTCGCGTGTTTCGTAGTTCAACTACGCTTTCCTGACGGAAAGCCGGCCAATCGTTTTCTGGCCGATGTAGTAGCGCTCGAAGTCGGTCTGCTCGTCTTCGCCGGGAACGAAGGGCTCGATGGCGGAGAAGCGCGCGTCGTCCGCGAAGATTTCGGAGAGCTGCTCGAAGTAGGGGGCGTGATCGGTGGCGACATGCACCGCCCCGCCCGGTTCGAGCGTCCGGTGCAGGGCATCGAGGAACAGCGGATTGAACAGCCGATGCCGTTCGTGGCGGGCCTTGGGCCAGGGATCGGGGAAGAACACGTAATAGGTCCGCACGGCTCCCGCCGGAATCCAGTACGTGACCGCGTAGTAGGCCTCCATCCGCACCAGGCGGATATTGTTCAGGTCCAGCCGCCGCGCCCGGTTGTCGATTTTCCGGATCCGCCGCAGCATGCGGTCGATGCCCAGGAAATTGACGTCCGGATTCTTCCCGGCCCGCGCCAGCAAAAACCGCCCCTTGCCGCAGCCCACGTCGATTTCCAGCGGGCGGGAAGGATCATCAAACCAGTCGCGGACCGGCAGCGGCCCCAGCCAGTCCGCCGGGGTGCCCGGCCCCCGCCGCAGGCTGCCGGCGATCATGCCGGCTCCGCGGCGACCGGATTGCGCAGCGTTCCGATGCGGTCGATCTCGCATTCGACCATGTCGCCGTCCCGCAGCAGTTCGGGCGGAGTCCGGGCGGACCCGATGCCGCCGGGCGTGCCCGTCGAGATCAGGTCGCCCGGTTCGAGCGTCATGACGCGGCTCAGGTCCGCCAGCACCCGCGCAATCGGAAAGATCATGTTCCCCGTCCGGCTTTCCTGCAGCACCTTCCCGTTCACCCGCTGGCGCAGGCCGAGGGTCTGGGGATCGCCTAGTTCATCGGCGGTGACCAGCCACGGGCCCGCCGGGCCGAAGGTGTCAGCCCCCTTGGCGAAGAACCACTGCAGGCGTTCCTTCTGGAGACCGCGGTTGCTGACGTCGTTGAAGACCGTGTAGCCGGCGACATGCGCCAGGGCGTCGGCTTCCGGCACATCGCGCATCCGCCGCCCGATCACAAGGGCCAGTTCGACCTCGGCATCCACGCGGTCCATGCCCGGCCGCAGGCGAATGGCGTCGCCCGCGCCGCAGAGCGATCCGGGGCTTTTGGCAAAATAGACCGGATGTTCCGGCACCTGCGCGTCGAATTCCTCGGCGTGATCGCGGTAGTTCTTGCCCAGGCAGATGATCTGGCGCGGCGCCGCCACGGGCGGCCCCAGCCGCACGCCGTCCGCCGGCACGGTTTTCACGTTTGTTTCCTCCAGCAGCGCCCGCAGGCGCTCCACGCCGAACGTCTGCCAGAACCGCGCGTCGTAGTCCGCGATGTCAAACGCCATGCCGCGCACGTCCACGATGCGCGCGGGCTGCTCCCCGTCCGCCTCCAGCCAGATGCCCGGCCGTTCGGCGCCAGGCGCGCCATAGCGCACGAGCTTCATTTCTGCCCCTTCCTTTTGGGGGGCTTATGATA
Organism: Kiritimatiellia bacterium; assembly: GCA_018432565.1. GTDB lineage: Bacteria > Verrucomicrobiota > Kiritimatiellia > CAIQIC01 > Lenti-01 > JAAZFE01. The sequence goes on along the minus strand of JAHDSS010000081.1, from coordinate 13,958 downwards.
CGGTCCTAGAAACCGACTGCCGTTCAGATGAATCATGTGGTCGGGATGTTCCGCCACCCACACCTCGGTTTCCCATGCCAGTTCATTCCAGTACCTGTTCATGATGCTGCGTGTCGGAAAGGCTGTCACAAATACCAGCCCGGCCTTGGATTTGACAAACTGCGCTTTCAACTCCGCATGGCGCTTCGGATTGACCGGCCCATGACTTGTGACTACTTCAACCAGCAGCAGCCAGTTGCGCCTCGTGTCGTGCAGCACGACATCCGGCATCTTTCCGTGATCATCCAGCTTGATCCCAAGCTTCTTGAACCCCGCTTCATCCCGAACCGCCCACTTTTTGCCTGTGTCGCCCAGGCTGAGGATATCCGCGCCGGGAGTAAAGCGCGGAGCGAACTGCTCAACGACATCTCGGATCAACAGGCTATGCTTCCCCGGCGTCAGAAGGACATCCCCTCCCGCCATCCGGACGGGAATCAGTTTCATTCTTCGGGCATTGGCATAGCGCGCCGCCAGGGATGTGTGGTTCTTATTATATGCCGCCAGCAATCGATTCCAATTACGAGTTCCGTGCTTCCGCACAAGGTCCAGGACCGCCGGAGCCACTTGATAAACCGTCTTGGGGCTGTTGACCGGCCGCGTGGGATTGTCCGGATTCGACAGCACCAGCCCGGCCTGTACCATTTGATGAATCGAAAAGCGTCGGAAGGTCTCCCGCGTATTCGGAGCATACTTCATTCCGTAGTGGCTGCGGGCATACTCCATCATGGGCGTAATGCCGACCAATGGGGCTTCTGCTTCGCTCCACTTCTTCTCCGGCGTGAGATTCAACAACGACAACAGGCAGAGCGCCGTCCGGTCATTCTGCTGCTCCCGCGGCATGCCCAGTTCCTTCAGCACCTGAAGCGCGTCCTGTATCCGGGTCTTAGCACTCATTCAGTTCCTCCACCATGGAATCGATCTGAGCCTGGGCAGGCCGCTTGATCTTGGCGGCCTGCCGTCCAAGCTGCCGCAATTGATCCGGTGAGGGATAAGGCAGCTTGCGCAAGTCCATCGCGTTGACCTGGGTATGGCCATTGAAAAGCCGGAAGAAGCGGTCCACGCGCGTGGAGTTCAGATAGGTGCAGAGCCCCCTGGCCAACTCTTCTTCCATGCCGTTTTTGGCGGTATGAAACACATTCAGATGGTTTTCGAACCCGATCCATTCATGTCCCGGAAAATCACCCCTAACCACCATATGGGCAATGATCCTTCGGGATTCTTCCTTCGAGGACAGGCGGCGGGTTACGACATAGCATCCCGTTGGATAGAGCCAGCGATGCGTTTCCGGCACGTCCTGAATGGCGGTTTTCTTTTTCGTAGATCCTTCGGGCCAGCGCGACCTTCCATCGACGAAATGACAGGCATAGATCAGCGGTACCGCCTGCCCTTCGATCTCGTCCAGGAGGTATTCCTTCAGGCGATAATCCACCACGGGACCTGTCGAGACCTGCAATCCCAAATCATGCAGATTATGAGAAAAGGTCAGGTATTTTTCCCCGGCGGGTTCGGATTGCGGAATTCGGATGAAGCCGTCGTCGTCATCCGACCGGACAACCTCTTCAAACGGCACTTTTCGGCATTCAATATCCTGAAAAGAGTCGTCCCGGCTGGTGCTAATCACCACGGACCCCTGTTTTCCACCGCGGACGATCTTGATAATGATGTTTTCCTGCAAAACGCCATCCGCCTGGAATGCCTTGGTCCGCGATTCAAACAAATGAATCCGCTCAATGGCGGCATTTCTCAACAGCATTTTGCGGAAGGGCCGATAATAGGGCCCGTTGCAGAAACTCCGGGGGATGATCGCCACCAGTTGTCCGCCGGGGCCGAGCAGTTGCAGGGCTACGGCAACAAAGCCCGAATACAGATTCACGGTTTCAATACCCAGATCCCGCAACCAGACCCGATGCATGGAGTGGCTGTTGATTTTTTTGTAGGGGGGGTTCAGGATCGCATGGGAAAAAACACCTGGATTGGCATATTCAAAGGGATTGGCCACGGCCTCGATGAAATCCACTGGTCGAATATCCACATCAATGGATTGCCCTTCCCGTTGCTGGCCCAGCACGAACTCCCGCAACGCGGGCCGCAACTGTTTCAGCATGTCAGGATCGACTTCATACGCCGTGAGATGAAGGGACGACTTTCGGGTCGCCACTCTACCCCATTCGGCAATCAAGGCGCAGGAAAGAGACCCTTGGCCGGCTCCCGCATCCAGGATTTGCACATCGGCTGTACGCTTGAATGAAAACAGCGACGCCATGAATTTCGCTATCCCGGGCGGCGTCATCACCTGCCCCAACTCCGATTTCCGCGCGGACCGCGCATCGGCATTCAATAGCCGCGAACGCCTTCCTCTCCGCTTGGTCGCAATTTCAATCATGGCCTTCTACGCACTGGAAGATGACTTGCGTACGAATACTTTCTTTACGGGCGCGGGCGGGAGGTTTTCGCTTTTGCGCGTCTTGCCGAGCGGGCCGAGCACGTCGTCGGTGGTCTTGAAATGGCACTTGGCGGTTTCGAGCAGGACGGCGCCGCCTTTTTTCCCTACCAGCTCGCCGGCGACGGCCCGCACCTTGTCGGATGCGCCCTTGGGCAGGGCCACGCCGTGGGCCTGCCCCAGCTTGTCCATCGCCGTCAGGAACGCCGACCGCGCCAAAATGGACGCCGCGGCCACGGCAATGTCGCTTTCCGCCTTGTGGCGCTGCTCGAGCTTGATCTTGCGGCCTTTCTGCTGGAGCGCGCGCTGGATCTGCTGTTCGGGACCGAACTGGTCGCTGAGAGCCCGCGGACAGTGCGGCACCTTCTCCAGGAGGTTTTCGATGGCCTTGGCATGGCCCCAGGCGAGGATGCGGTTGACGCTGCCCATCTTGTCGTAGAGCCGGTTGTAGGCGGCGGGGCCGATCGCCACCACGGCAAACCGGTCGCCCAGCCGCGTGCGGATCTTCCGGGCCAGGTCCTGCATGGCCTTGTCGGTGGTGACGGTCTTGCTGTCGCGGACGTTGATGGCCTTGAGGTCCTTGGCGATGGCTTCGTCCACGTAGGCCGCCGCAATCACCAGCGGTCCGAAGAAATCGCCTTTGCCGCTTTCGTCCACGCCCATGTGCGGGGCGTTGGCCTCGGGATTCAGCACGTCCTCGTAGCCCAGCCGCGCCTCGTGCAGCACCTGCGGCTCCAGGGTGAAGGTGATCCAGTCCGCCGCCCCCTTGCCCTGCACCAGGCACTTGCCGCTCTTGTAGAGCACGATCTGGCAGTTTTCCCCGACCGCCGCCGCCACGGCATGCTCCACCGTGCGCCGCCGGTAGTTGCCTTCGCGAAGAATCCGGGCGGTCTCGTCCATCTGCTCCGGCGTCAGCTTGATGGTGTAGGACATCTTGTTTTCCATGCCGCGAACCCTAGCACTTCGCCCAACCGCTGGCAATCGCCCGGCCATGAATGCCGCGCCGGGGCGGATGCCGCAGCGGTTCGGAATCCGCCCCCTTCCCCTCCTCCCCGCCCGTTATGGAGGTGCACAACGGGCAAACAGATCGGCATAGCCCCCCCCCGCCCGGATCAGGCGGTCGTGCGGTCCGGATTCCGTAACGCGCCCCCCCGACAGCACCAGGATGCGGTCCGCCGCCTGCACGGTGGACAGGCGATGGCTGACCACCAGCAAGATCCGGTCGCGGGTTTCCTGCACGACGGTGTCGAGCAGCTGCCGTTCGGCGCGCGGGTCCAGCGCGCTGGTCGGCTCGTCCAGCAGCATCACGGCGGACGGCCGGAGGAGGGCGCGGGCCAGGGCGATGCGCTGCCATTGGCCCTCGCTGGGTTCGGTTCCCCCGCCGAACAGGCGCCCCAGCCGCGTGTCATAGCCCGCCGGCAGGCCCTCGATCATCTGGTCCGCTCCCGCGCGCCGGGCGGCGGCCGCCAGCCGGGCGTCGCCGGGCGGGACACGGACATCCCCCAGGCGGATGTTCTCGGCCGCCGTCATCTGGTAGCGTGCGAAATCCTGAAACAGCACCGTGCAGGCCGAGCGGAGTTCTTCCGGATCGAACTCGCGCAGATCGGTTCCGTCCAGCAGGATCCGGCCTTCCACGGGGTCGTAGAACCGGCAGAGCAGCTTGACCAGCGTGGTCTTGCCGGAACCGTTTTCCCCCACCAGCGCGACGTGTTCGCCGGGGCGGATCTCCAGATCCAGGCCGCGCAGCACGTCGCGATCGGTGCCGGGATAGCGGAAGGACACGCCTTCGCAGCGGATGCCGCGGGCCACCCGGTTCGGCACCGGCTTCGGGCGGGCGGGCGGCAGGATGCGGCGCGGCAGTTCCATAAAACGGTGGAAGTGGGCGATGAACAGCGAATCCTCCACCAGCCCGGCCAGGCTGCCCAGCACGCCGGTAAACGCCCCCCGCCCCTTCTGGTAGCCGCCGTAGAGCAGGGCCAGGTCGCCCAGCGTCGCCCCGCCCGCCTGCATCCGCGCATACACCAGGCCCAGCCCCGCCAGCAGCACCGCCGCGGACAGAGCGTCGGCCCCGATCTCCGCCGCGGCGCGGCGGCGCATCAGCGCCAGCCGGCTTTGACGCAGGCGGTCGCGCAGGCGGCGGGACTGCCCGCGCAGTTCCCCGCCGAGCCCGAACAGGCGGATTTCCTTGGCGAACGGCAGGCCGGTCAGCAGCAGGTGCAGATAGCCGGCATAGCGCGCGGGCGCATTCTGCTGGATGCGCCAGCGGTTCCAGCGGCGGGCGTTGAGCAGCCGCACGGCGGCCCCGGGCAGCGCCGCCAGCAGCAGCAGGGGCAGCAGCAGCCCCTGCGTCGCCGCCAGCACCCCCGCCACCGAAATCAGCACCAGGCCGCCGCCCAGCAGCTGCACCAGGTTGCGGACAATGCTGGTGGACCGGCCGGTCGCCTCCCCCTGCGCCAGCCGCATCTGGTCATGATAGGACGACGTTTCGTAGTAGGCCAGGTCCACGTCCGCCGCCTTGGTCTGCAGGGCATCCTGGACGGCATCCGACACCACCTCGACCTGCGCCGACGCCACGAGGGCGGACAGGGCCCGGCACAGCCAGCCGGCGAGCGTCACCGCCGCCACCCACGGCGCCAGGGCCAGCAGCGGCCAGGGATCGCGCGCGCCGGCCGCCTGGCCAAGGAAGACCGTCACTGCATCCACCAGCCGCCGCGTCAGGAACAGCGTGGCGACCGGCAGCGCGCCCTGCGCCAGCACCAGCGCGCCCTGACCGACCGTCCAGCCGGGCGCGCTGGTCCAGACCAGGCGAACCGCCTGGCGGATGTGCTGGAAGCGGGGTGTTTTCATGGCGCGGCAGCCTCTGCCGGCGGATGAAGGCGGCGGGAACGGCCCCGCAGCGCATCCCAGGTCAGGCGGACAGGCCGCAGGCAGGCATACAGCGGATCGAGTGCCGGCGGCAAGGCGAAAGCCGCCAGGTCGGCCGCGCCCGGCACGCACAGCACCCGCCGCAGATAACGAAACCGCGCGCGGCCATCCTCGCGGGTTCGCCAGGCAAAGCGCGCGGCGCGCCAGCCGTCATCCCGCGGCAGGCGGCCGGCCGCCAGCGGCCGGGCGGCTTCTTCCGCCAGCCGGCGGGCAAGCGGATCGCGCCGCAGGGCATCTGCCAGCGGTGCCGGAAGCGGGCACGTCAGCAGGCGCTCCGCCAGCGCGGCGCCGGTCAGCAGGCTGCGCCGCTGCCCCAGGCGCCTGGCATCCGCCAGCAGTCCGGCCCAGTCGGCCCCCGCCTGATTCGCCAGCAGTGCCGCGACATCCGCCACCGCCGAGAGCTTGGGCCAGCCTTCGTTGGCCCCGTCCACGCAGACCGCCAGCAGCATCGCCTCCGGCCCCGGAGCCTCGAGGAACCCCCCGTCGCCCATCGGCACCGTCCGGCTGGAGCGCCACAGCCAGTCCGCGGACTCGAACCCGCACAGCGCGTGGGAAATCAGCACCGGTTTGATATCCAGATGGGGCGGTTTCCCCGGCCGTTCCATGGACCAGTCCTGGCCGGTCGCCAGATAGCGCCTCCGATCCACTCCGGCCGGCAGCTCGCGCAGCCGGTAGCCTTGCGCCTCCAGCATCTCCACGGCCTGCAGCAGGTCTTCTCTGCGAACGACGAGATCCAGGTCCTCGAACTGGCGCCGGGCAGTATCGCCCCAGGCCCACGCGGCCAGCGCCGGCCCTTTGACAGGGATCAGCGGAATGCCCCGCTCATTCGCCCGGCGCTGCAGGCGGCGCAGGATGCCCGCGGCGCGCAGGTTGAAGGCGGAAATCCGAGCGGCCTGCCGCTGGAAATAATCCAGCCATTCGCCGGGCACCCGCGCACCGGCGTCCGCGGCGGCTTTCAACCGCCGGGCGACTGGCGGCAGCAGATGGTGATGGGTCGCCAAGGCCAGAAACCGCGGCCAGTCGAGAGCCGGCACCTCCGCCGGCTCCGCCCCGGGGGCCGCGCACCGCAGCAGGAGCGCCATTTCCGGCGAAGGGGGCATGCTCGGATCCGGCGGGTTCATGACGATGGCGGGAAGAGTATCAGATCATAGGGCCGGCGGCAGGTCCAGCCGCGGGACGCGTCATGCCAGCTCGCCACGGTTTGCCCCCGGTGGATGTATTTGGTCCGCCGGCCGTCGCCGGCGGCAAACCGCACGGTCAGGATGTCCGGCCGCCAGAAGCGGGCGGCCACCCGGCTCCTGCACAGGAGCCGATACGGGGGGGCCAGCAGCGAGAGAAATCCCCAGCGAACGAAGGCGGCGGCATGCCGCCCCATTGCCAGCCGCCGTCCCCGCGCGCCGCCGGCCAGCCGGCGACTTCCCGCCGGCCCCACGGCCTCTTCCACCCGCCCGATGAACTCTTCCGGCTGCAGCGGTTCGATATCGCGCCGCCAGTTGCCGTCGCCCTGCGTCCACCAGCGGCCCTGGCGGATGGCCACCATGCGATGAACCCGCACGCGCCCGCCCCGGCGAAACGCCACAATATCCCCCGCTTCCACCGCCGGCAGTTCCATGGCTCGCACAAGCAAACGCTCGCCGGGGGCAATCGTGCCGCGCATGCTTCCGCCTTCGGACGGAGCGGTCCATCCGTCGTACGGGATGAGGCATTCGGCTGCCGCTGAAAAAACGTCCATCACCCACCCGTTTCCGGCCGTCCCATCGCCGGGCCGGCATTATCCGCGAAGAGCGGATGCCCGCCGGATGCGCCGTGAAACCAATCCGCGCCCCCGCCCTTAAAACGCGCCGGGCGTCGAAATTCCGCCGGCATCCGGCTCGTTGCCCGATGGGCTCGACGATTCGGTTCCGCCCAGGGACTCCAGGCCGCCGCCCAGCGTGGAGGGCGAATCGCTCTCATAGCCCGCCGACTGGACACTGCCGAATCCGCTGCCGGCCAGGCAATAGACCGCCGCCCCGGACCCGGTCGGCCAGCAGAACGTGCCCGCACTCGATCCCACCCGGCAATCGTTATCGGCACCCGACCCCGAAGGGTCGCAGACCGCCACCATGGCATTGTTCATGCCGGCCGGGCAGTCGGCCGCCCCGTTGCCGACGCTGCACGTGTCGCCCAGGATCGGAGCCACCCGGCCCAGATCGATGCTCACCGGTTTCTCATATTTCAGGCGCTTGTCAGACATAGAGGGCTCCTTGCGATCCGTAGATTAACATCCATTCATTCGCCTGGCAATCTAAGGCTGTTTCAGCAACACCTTGATGGTGCCGTACCATTCGCCGGACACATTGGTGGAAAGCGATCCCGTCCCCCCCCACCCCAAATCGCGCACCAGGCGCGGGCCGAACAGATTGGTGGAATAGTGCAACTGGTAGAAGCGGTTGCTGCTGACCGGGAACTCGAACTGCAGCGTGCCGTTTTCAATCCGGCTGTCGATCACCAGCATCTGGCCGTCATCCAGCGGATCGGTATCGGCGATGTACTCGTCCCACGTGGTGCAGAAATCGCCGTCCTCGTCCGCGTTTTCGGCAAAGCGGACGTCCAGGGGATTCAGGTTGCGCGTTTCGAGCCAGATTTCGAACGAATCGACGAGCTTCCAGATCGTCAGCGTGCCGCTGGCGGCGCCCGTGAAATTGACATCTTCGACGGTGGCCTCGACCGCATACCGGCCCGGTTCCGCGGGCAGGGAATGAAGACCGTTGTAGGTCAACTGCACGTTCAGGCCGGCGGGCGTTGTCGCAGCAGTCGCGGCCTTGGGCTGGCCGTCGTAGATCTGCAGCAAGTGACCCAGGGTGATGCCCGCCGTTCCCTTGGTCACCATGAGCGTGCCTGCTGCAGAGCCGGCGTAGTTGGGATCGGCAACGGTGGCGACCACGGCATATTGGCCTGCGGTCGCCGGTGCCGACGGAGATCCATCGTAGGTGAAATCCACTGCCAGGTTGGGCGGGTCGGTTGTCGCCGTCGCATGGATTTTTCCGCCGGTGCACGGCTGGAGCAAGCTGCCGAGTTCGATGCCGGCCGGCCGCCGCTCGATTTCGAGCGTTCCGACGGCCGCGCCGTCATGGTTTTCATCGGCGACGGCGGCGACAACCTCGTAGCGGCCGGCGGCAACCGGCGGCGAGCTGGAGCCATCGTAGGTGAGCTGGACGTCCAGGCCGGCGGGGTCGGACTGCGCAGCGACGTCCTGCGGCGCGCCGTCATACATCCGCGTCAAGCCGGCCAGCGTCACGACGACAGGCGCCTTGGCGATCGTCAGGAGACCCGTGGCGGCGCCCGCGTAGTTGGCGTCGGCAACCGTCGCGACGACTTCATATTCGCCCGCCGCCGTCGGCGGTTCGGTGCCGCCGGCATAGCTCCACTCCACCGCAAGGCCGGCCGGCCGGGTGGTGGCGGTTGCCGCCTTGGGCGTGCCGTCGTAGGTATGCGCCAAATCACCGAGCGCCACGGAGGCCGCCGCCTTGGCCACCACGAGCATCCCGGTCGCGAACCCTTCGTAGCCGACGGTCGCGACCGAAGCGACCACCTCGCAGGTGCCGGCATTCACCGGGGGCTGCCATTGGCCGTCGTAGGCGATGCGCACCGCCAGGCCCGCCGGCACGGTCGCGGCGGACACGGCGCGCGGCGCGCCGTCGTAGGTTTGGGCCAGGTTCGACAAGCTGATTTCGGCCGGCGTCACGGGATCGTTTGCCGGATCGTTGCCCGCGATTTTCAGCGCCGGATCGCCGAGCAGGTTGTAAACCGCGATGGTGTCTTTCGCGAACAAAGAGGCCGGCAGCGAACGGCGCGCCTGGAGAAACGCGGGGCCGAGTTCGCCGGCGCCATCCTGGAGAATCGTGCGATAGAACGCCTCGCCCATTTCGAGGGCGGGCGCGTTCTGCGACAGGCCCGAAGGGCCGATGACCGCGACCGCGCCGCCGGCATCCCTCATCAGGCGTTCGCCGAGGCTGGCCAGGTTGGGCACTTCGTAGCGCGCCGCGAGACAGGTCAGCGTCGCCACCACGGGCGGCCGCGCTGCGTTGGTCAACACGGCCACGTCGGTATCCCGCAGCAGGTTGGCCGTCGCGTTGTCCGGAAGCGTTTCCAGCGACAGGAAGCGGATGTCGCCGTGCCCGATGTAATTGACAAAACCAACGCCGGAGTTGACCCACCGTTGCAGATTGGTGCGCGCCTGGCCGATCTCCATCGTTTCCAACTCGATCCGTTCGGCCACGGAATACGGCGCGAGAACCAGATCCGCCAAGCGTCCGTTGGCCTCGGTGAACGCGCCGGCGGCATCGGGATTGTCGGCCGCCAGCACGATTTGGTTCTGCCATTCGGCGCCGAACCCGGCCTCGTAGGCTTTGATTTTGGCAATCATCGCGGTCAGTTCCGCCGCATGCAGCGCCGGCAAACGGCCGATGGCGACATCGGGAGCGTCGTCGCCGCCCGTGTCCGCCAGCAAGCTGTCCGAGGCGCACACGCCGGCCGGCATCTGGATCATCAGCGGCGGCAGGTGGTTGGCTTCGGCATAGGTGATGCCCTGATAGTCGTAATGGCCATTGCCGGCCAGCACGACCATCCGCGGCGCCACCGCCCAGGTCGCCGCGGCGTGCCGCAGCAGGGCGGGAACGGCCTCCGGCGTGCGCACGCCGCCGGTCAGCAGATCGCAGGCATCCTCGAAGGTCGCCAGACCGGCGCGCAACCCCTGCCCCGCGCGATAATCCACGAGCTCCTGTGCCGCCGCCGCCAAGTCGCGGGACGCGATCACGAGATAGTCGATTTGGCTGGTCGCCGAGAGGAACCACGCGTCCGCCGCGGCCGGCTCGGGCGCCAGCAGCGGAACCGCATCCGCCTCGACCACCGCATAGCGCTCGTTCGGATCGGCAACCGCCCAGGCCCTGGCCGGCAGTTTGCCGTTCTCATCGGCCAGCCACGCGGGTTCTCCCGTTTCGTCCACCGCCACGGCCAGCGGCTCGGTGAAAGCCGCAGCGGAAACCGCGGACGCCCCGGCCGGTCCGAACATCGCCGGAATCGGCCACGGCGCGAGCGTACGGTTGAAGGCGGCTTCGACCGCATCCACGAAGAAGAAGCTTTGCGCGACGCCTTCCTGCTGGACGCCTTCGATCGTCAGTACGTTGGATTCGGCCGCCACGAGGGACGCGGGCACGGTCAGTTCGGCCTCGGCGACGTCCTGGCCATCGAACGCGACGGAGCCCACCTCGACGCCGTTGAACGCGAAGCGCGCCAGATGGTCGGGAGAATCCGGGGAACTGGATGATCCGACCAGGCGGACCTTCAGCATCACGTCGCCGCCCGCATAGCCGCTCAAATCCAGCGGCACGGGATTCACCGACAGCTCCCCTGCACCGCTCATCACCGGGATCCAGAAATAGAAGTCGTCCGGCATCCGGTTCAGGTTCACCAAAAAGCGGTTTTCCTCGAACCGAAGCCTGGTCGGAAAGACCGAGGTCCCGGATGCGGCGGCGGGGTCGCGGCGCGCCATCGCGACGCCCTCGCCGGCGGAAATCAGGTAGGTATCGCGATGCACGTACCACGAGCGCACCGGCTGCCGGGCGTGGAAAAGCAGCCGTTCACGCGCCGGGTCCGCCAGCACCGGCACCGGCTGGCCCTGCCGCGACATCCGGAGTTCACCCGCCTGCGCCAGGGACTGCACGTCCGCCAGCGAGAGCCCCATGCCGTCCGCAATGGCCTGCCAGGTCACGCCGTAAAGCCCCTCCCGCTCCACCTGCACCTTGAGCACCGGCGAGGGGCCTGTCAGCCCTTTGGACCGGACGGATTTCACCGCCGGTTTGGCGGCCAGCGCCGAGCGCGAAACGACGGCGGGCGCGGTTGGCGCATCAAAGCGGATTTCATGCGTGCCCAGATCGAGACGTTCGCCGGACAGTTCGACCTCGACCACCCGGTAGTTCCCCGTTTCGCCCTCTCCGGCGGCGGGTTCGGCCAGCGCATAGGTGGCGCCGCCTTCGTTGAAAGCCGAACTCACGAGCCGGTCGTTCAGACGCGTTTCGACGCCGGTTTCCGGGTCGGTGCGGTAAACGACGAATCCGGCGGTGCCGAATTCCGAATCCGTGCGCCAGACCACGCGGGCCGCGCCGTCCACCCACTCGCCCCAGACCTCCGCAAGAGCGGCGCGCGTGGGCGAACGCGTGGCAATACCCAGATCAACGTTCAGGTTCGTCTCGCCGCCGGAGACGGAAAACAGCGTCGTCCAGGCGTAATCGGCCGTGTTTCCCGAAGCCCAGTCGTTGTCCAGGGCATCGTCCTCGCCCGCCTTGGACGGGCTGAGCATTTCATTCGTGGTGAAGCCCGACAGATCGTACCGGACCAGGTAGGTCCCCGTCGGCATGTGGGTGAACAGATAGCCGCCCTCGTCATCGGTGACGGTTTCGGCCACGACTTTCCCGTCGGCATCCAGCAGCGCCACGGAAACCCCCGGCAATCCATTGGTTTCACCGGGGTTCTGGATGCCGTCGCGATTCTCGTCGAACCACATCCGGTCGCCGATGGTGACCGGGGGGGCATAGCCGAAATCGACGGTGGAAACAAACTGGTCCAGAACCGCAAGTTCGACCGAGGCCGCGTGGGGCGTGCCGATGCCGTCCAGGTCGTAGGTCGGCGTGACGCCGGCCACCAGCGTACCGGTATCCACCACGATGGAATACGTCCCGGGGATCAGCCCGCCGATGCCGTAGCGCCCGTTTTCGTCGGTGGTCGCAGCCGGTTCGGCGGTCTGCCAGATGCCGTCGTCGTTGAGGTCCGCGAACACGCGCACGCCGGGGATCGGCGGCTCGCCGGCATCCTGGACGCCGTCGCCGTTGTGGTCGTACCAGACCGTGTCGCCAAGGCCCGCCAGATGCCAGAGATAATCCTCGACCTCGCCGTTGGCGGCGGTGCCGGCATAGGCCAGTTCGGGGAACAGCGGCGGTTCGGGAAACAGGCGGAACCGCGCATAGAGCGGCGTGGAGCTGGTCGTCGAAAACGTTCCGGCGGGAACGGTGAAGACGTTGGTATAGACCCCGCTGCCGTTGCCGCCGGTGCTCGACACGGCCGTGTCGATCACCAGCTCGCCCGCATCCGTGAAGTTGCCGTCGCCGTTGAAGTCAATGTAGCCCGTCAGCCAGCCGCTGCCCGCGCCGACGGTCACTTCGACGGAGCCGCCGCCGGTGCCGATCCGCCAGACGGAATCGACGATCTGGATCACGCCGTCTTCGTCATCCGTTCCGGCCAGATCGTCGCCGTCGGCGCCGGCGGAAGGCACGCCGTTTTGCTCGGCATCCACGCCCTGGCCCAGGACAAGAGTCGGCGTCAGGGGCACGATATGCCGCGCGCCGTCGGCCAGCAGCGTCTGATAGCTGTCCGGCAGGTCGCCGTAGTCGTAGGCCTTCTGGGAGGCATACGCGAAATCCATGTTGGTGATGTCCGCCGCGACCGCCACCGTGAGATAGGCCGAATCGGTGTAGCCCTGCGCATTGGATGCCGCGGACACCGTCACGCCCGCGATGGAGCCGTTGGTGGTGGTCAGCTTCAGATACGCTTCGGGCGCGGCGCTGGACACGATATAGCGGTCGCTGCCGTCGCCGCTGGGCAGATTGGTGAACGCATAGTCGCCGGTGGCGCCGGTCCGGGTGGTGCCGAGCAGGACGTATTCCCCGGCCTCCACCGCGCCGTCGCCGTCATCGTCCCACAGATAGGCGGAAACGGTAACGCCCCCGTAGGGCGCCTCGCCGGCGCCGGGGCCGGACGGATTCAGGCTGTTCATCAGGCCGTCGTACGGCGTGGCGTCCTGGCCGATCGTACCGCTCAGGCGGTTGCCGCCCTCGTAGCGGTAGCCGAAATCGACGTTCAAATCGCACCCGGTGCAGGGATAGCCGCCAATGGACGTCACGGCGCCGCCGGACATCACGATGTTGGCGGCGTAGCTGTCGAACGTGAGGTCGGCGGCATAGGTGTTCGCCAGGCCCGCCGGGAAATCGGGGTCGCCGGTGTCCACCCCCACGCCGTACGTGCCGTCGGCCAGGCCGCTGAACCCGTAGTTGCCGTTGGCATCCGTTTCATTGGTGGCGATCGCCACGCCGTTGGAATACAGGATGACGGACACATAGGGGAGGCCCGGCTCGCCGGCATCCGGCATGCCGTTGTTGTTCGTGTCCACCCACAGCAAGTCGCCGATGACGCCGGTGGGCGCATAGCCGAAGTCCGCGCCCAGGAAAATCTGCCCGGGAGTGAGCGCCCAGCCGCACTGGTCGTCGCAGGGAATGGTCAGTTCAGGATCGTCGCAGGTCAGGCCGTCCGACTGAGGATCGGCGGTCTGGCCGGCGCCGGCGAGCGGCCCGCTGTCCGCCGCCACCACCACCGCATAGCGGCCCGGCAGCAGCTGGTCGAAGAGATACTGCCCGTCCGCATCGGTGGTCCGGGTGGCCAGCAGCGTCTCGCCGGCATCATAGAGGCCGTTGGCGTTCCCGTCCGCATAGAGCCGGACTTCCACGCCGGGCACCCCCGGCTCGGT
>JAHDSS010000419.1 GCA_018432565.1 Kiritimatiellia bacterium | reverse complement strand
GTTGAGGTTCTGGCTGGCCGTGCGGGTATTGATGCCGTCGGCATTGGTGGCGTACACGCTGAGGGTGAACGGTTCGTCCGCACCGGTCTTGTTGAAGGCCACGTTATTGGCAGCCACGGTTTCGGAGCCCCCGAAGCTGGTTGTGAAGGTGTAACTGGCGGCGCCATTGATGGCATTGCAGCTCACTTGATACACCATGCCGCGGCCGGCGATGCTGAACTTGTCCGTCAAAGTCAGGCCCGAGGGCGTGACGCCGGCAAACTGCTCATTCGCGGTGGGGGCGTCATCCTCCGCTTCCGCGGCGGGGGCGGCGGCCGGGGGCTCCGCGGCATCGGCCGCGTCGTCATCGTCGTCGCTGTCGCTGCCGCAGCCTGTCAGGGCCAGAGATCCCGCCAGCATGACCGCCATCATCCACATCCACTACTTCATGTTGCCTCCTTCGGGTTGGGTGTTTTTGACCGCATGCCGCACGGCCACGGTTCGAGCATAGGGGAGCCGGAAGAGGTGGCACAGCTCAATTGTGTTAAGATTATGCTAAGAAAACGGGCATTCGCAACTTCATCCATTGTGGCGGTCGTCTGCGACAATGGGTCATTCGCCGACGGGGTTGGTCATTCAAGGGACGACGAGAAGGACTGAGGGCGGTGCACCGAAGCCGGGTCAGGCGGTCCTGTCCGGGAACCAGTGCCGGGTGCGGGTGCAGATGCGCACCAGTCCGAGCATGACGGGGACTTCGATGAGGACGCCGACGACGGTGGCCAAAGCGGCGCCGGAGGAGAGACCGAAGAGCATGACGGCGGTGGCGATGGCGACCTCGAAGTGGTTGGAGGCGCCGATCATCGCCGCGGGGGCGGCGTCGGCGTAGGAGAGCTTCAGCGCGCGGGCGGCGGCATAGCCCAACCAGAAGATCAGCATGGTTTGAATGAACAGGGGCACGGCGATCCACAGGATGGTCAAGGGATGGGCCAGGATGACCTCGCCCTTGAAGCTGAATAGGAGAACCAGAGTGGTCAGGAGCGCGATGATCGTGACTGGCGTGAGGACGTGGAGGAATTTATCCTTAAACCACGCTTCGCCCTTGGTCGCCAGAATCCACTTGCGGGTGAGGTAGCCCGCGACGAGCGGCAGGGCGACATAGATGGCAATAGAGAGCAGCAGTGCCTGCCACGGAACGGGAAGGCGGCCGACGCCCAGGAGGAAGCCGCCGAGTATACCGTAGAGCAGGAGCATGGTCAGGGAATTGATGGCGACCATGACGAGGGTCAGCCCGTCGTTGCCGCGGGCCAGATAGCCCCAGACGAGGACCATGGCGGTGCAGGGGGCGATGCCCAGCAGGATGCAGCCGGCCAGATAGCTGCGCCAGAGCGGGATCTGAAGCATCTTGACGCCTTCGACGAGGATGACAGTGCCCGCGCCGTGCTCCGCGCCCACGGCCAGATCGAGTCCGAACGGAATCTTGACCAGGTCTATGGCGTCCGGGCCGATGACCGACTTGAAGACGACGCCGAGGAAGACATAGGCGATGGCGAACATGGTGAAGGGTTTGACGGCCCAGTTGACGAAGAGCGTCAGGAAGACCGGCTTGCCGCTCTTGCCGGCCTTGACGACCGAGGCGAAATCGATCTTCACCATGATGGGATACATCATGAAGAACAGGCAGATGGCGATGGGAATCGAGACGACGGGTGCGCCGTTGACGAAAATGGCCATGCCGTCGAGGGTTTGGGCCAGGCCCGGGGCCACCTTGCCGAGCAGGATGCCGCCGGCGATGCACAGGCCGACCCAGACGGTCAGGTAGCGTTCGAAGACGTTGGTCAGTTTGCGCGTTTCGGTCGCCGGGGTGCAGGTACTCACTTCTCTGCTCCATATTTTACGGCCTCGATGGTGGCGGAACGGACAAATTTCTCCGCGCCGCTGCCCGGGAACCAATCTTTAATGAATATCTTGCTCTGCTCTTTCACGCGGATGCGGATTTGAGAAAAGCCGGCATTCTTCAGCATCCGTTTGGTTTCCATGACGCTGGCGGCGCCGGCGATGCAGCCGCTGTGGGCTTCGAGTTTCTTCTTTATCCGCGCGGGGATGGGCGCGACGGCCACGACGTCGGAGATGGCCAGGCGCCCGCCGGGCTTGAGCACTCGGGCCGCTTCGGCGTAGACCTGCGGCTTGTCGGGGGAGAGGTTGATGACGCAGTTGGATAGAACGACGTCCGCCGTGGCATCCGCCACGGGCAGGTGCTCGATTTCGCCGAGGCGGAAATCGACGTTCTTGATGTTGCCTTTGGCGGCATTTTCGCGGGCCTTGTGGACCATCTCGGGGGTCATGTCCACGCCGATGACGTGGCCCTTTTTGCCGACCCGGCGTGCGGCGAGGAAGCAGTCGAATCCTCCGCCGCATCCGAGGTCCACCACGGTTGCGCCGGGCTGGAGGGCGGCGATGGCCTGGGGATTGCCGCAGCCGAGGCCCAGGTTGGCGCCCTCCGGGACAGCGGCGAGGTCTTCCTCCGAATAGCCGAT
>JAHDSS010000007.1 GCA_018432565.1 Kiritimatiellia bacterium | reverse complement strand
CGGGAAGGGGCATCAGAAAATGGAAGAATGGAATGGTGGAAGAATGGAATGGCGGAACCATGGAATAATGGAGAGAAAAGCCAGCCTGGGTATTGTCCGGTTCATCCTTCCATCCTTCCACGGTTCCATCGTTCCAGTCTTCCCGCTTCCCATCCCTGTATCCTGCGTTTCACGCTTCGATCTCCGCAACGAGCGGGCAGTGGTCGGACGGTTTGGGGCGCGTGCGAGGGGCGATATCAATGGCGGCGGCGACGGACTTTTTGGCGAGCGGGGCGGTGGCGAGGATGTAATCAATGCGCCAGCCCCGCTTCCGTTCGGGATCGAACGGCGCGCGGTAGTCGTAAAAGGAATAGTCCTCCCGTCCGGGATTGTGGTGGCGGAAGAGATCGGTGAAGCCGAACGCCAGCACCTCCTCGAACGCATCCCGCACGGCCTGGTGGTAGCAGACGTGATTCTTTTTGGTTTCGGGGCTGGACACGTCAATGGGATGACGGGCCACGTTGAGATCGCCGCACCACAGCACCGGTTCGGAAGGCTCGAAGCGCTTTGTCACATAGCGCTTGAAGCGGGCGAACCACTCCAGTTTATAGGCGTACATGGGATGCTCGATGTCGCGGCCCTGGGGCACATAGGTGTTCAGCACATGCACCCGGCCGAACCGGGCATGGGCCAGGCGCGGTTCGTCTTTGGGATCGGTGTCGAGGCCGAAGGACACTTCGTCGGCGGGCTGCTTCGAGACAATGGCCACCCCGTTATAGGATTTTTCGCCCTTGAACACGACGTGCCAGCCGGCATCCGCAAACGCGGCGGCCGGGAACTCGGCATCCTGCACCTTGGTTTCCTGCAGGCACAGGATGTCGGGCGAATGCTCTGAAAGCCAGCGCAGCACGGCCTCCAAACGGGAGCGAACGGAATTGCAGTTGAATGTGACGATCTTCATGGCCCGGACATTCTATCACGCCCCCTGCCCGGCCACAACCGCGCCCGGCGGGACGCTGTGCCTCCGGGCGAATCTGCGATTCGGTGCATGCCGTTCAACAAAGGCCTTCTGCTCCGGTATGGCTGGCACCCCGCCCCATGCCCCGGACGCTTCCGGCTGGCCGGACGCGGGGGAACATGCTAGGGGGGGGGGGATGGAAAGCTGGATGATCTTTACGCTGTTCGCCACCCTGCTCTACGGGTTCCTGAATTTCCTGTTCAAGGCGGCGGCGGAGCGGGGACATGACGCCGACGGACTGGTCAATGTCGTCGGGCTGTCGGTGGCGCTGATGGCGTTCGGCACCCTGTGGGCAACGGAGGAGCATCCGTGGGAGGAACTCACCCGGCCCGTGCTGGTCTATGCCCTTTTCAACGGGCTGTTTTTTGCGCTGGGGAGCCTGGCCAAGGTCGGGGCGCTGAAGCGGGCGCCGGCGGCCATTGTATTTCCCCTGAACCGGCTGAACACCCTGGCGGTGATGGCCATCGGGTTTGTCTTTTTTCATGAAGCGCCGAGGCCGCTGCAGGTTCTGGGCCTTGCGGCGGCCCTGGGCGTGCTGGGCGTCATTACGCTGGAGCAGCGGAAGCAGTTCCGCACGGCGCGGGGCTCGGCGATGCTGGGCGGCATCCTGCTGGCCCTGGCCAGTGCGGCATGCACCTCCCTGTCCATGACGGTCGGCAAGCTGCTGGCGGAATCGCCGTCCAACCGGATCGCCTATATCGGGGCCTCCTACACGCTGGTCTTTCTGTTCACGCTGGGCCGGAACCTGGCGGTCCACCGGGGCCGGGCGTTCCGGTTCGACCGGCGCACGGGCGAAATGGCGGTATTCGGCGCCGCGATCGGGCTGCTGAATTTCACGGGCTACTTCCTGGTGCTGCAGGCGTTCGGCAGCGGGCCGATCAGTCTGTCGCAGGCAATCTTCAGCAGTTCGATCGTGGTGCCGATCGTGCTGTCGCGGTGGCTCTACCGCGAAACACTCACGCCGTTGCGGGTGGCCGCGGTCGGGCTGGCCATCCTGTCGGTCGTGCTCATGGGCCTGTAACAAAGCCAAAGAAACGGATCTGCAGCCGTTTTCTAGAACGCAAGGGAGAGCGGCTCTCCCGGAGGGTTCGCCCTGCCCCGGGCCTTTCCATCCTCATCCGGGCAAGGCAAGGCCACCTGTCTGCCGAAGGGAGGGAGGCGTACTACTTCAATGCCGCTTCGAGCTGGGGATCGGCGGCCACGCCGAGATCGCGGGCGTTGCGGTAGTGCCGCGCGGCGAGACGCAGGTTGACAGGCTCGATGAAGGCATAAAGCTGCGCGAGGTTGTAATGGCACTCGGGCAGATTCTTGTCGAGGCGGATGGCCATCAGCAGGGTTTCGCGGGCTTCGTCATAGAAGCCGGCACCCATCATGGCGGCACCGAGAGTGGCATGCACTTCGGCATTGCGCGGATTCTGCTTGGCGATGTCAATCAGCAGGGCGGCGGCCTCGGCATAGCGCTGCAGGCGGATCAGGGCGATGCCCTCGATCAGCCCGAGGCTCATGTCGGTCCGGGCGGCGCGCCGGGCGTTCTGGACCGTGGCCAGGGCCGCTTCGTTATCGCCTTCCTGCAACAGCTGGCGGACGAAATCGGCGGCCGTCAAGCCATCGGGAATGGGCCTGGGGGGCACGGAAGCGGCTGCCGCCGCCGGGGAATCAGCCGGTTCCCTGCCCGCGTCCGGCGCGGAGGCGGGCGGCTTGTCTTGGGCCGGCTTGTCTTTGCGGGCGGATTCCGCCGGCTTTTTCCGGTCGTCCGGCTTGCGTTTGGG
>JAHDSS010000279.1 GCA_018432565.1 Kiritimatiellia bacterium | reverse complement strand
CCCATCATCACCCGCAGGAAATCGGGATGATACTCGTCGTCGTCGTCCAGGTAGGCGATCCACTGCGCCCGCGCCATCTCGAAAATGCCGTGGTTTTTGGCGATGGCCCCGTGGGCGACCGGCGGCGACTTTTCGGCCAGGTTGTAAAACCGCAGGCGCGGATCGCCGAACGACGCCACGACGGCCTCGCTGTCGTCGGGCGTGCAGTCGCCGACGATGCACATTTCCCAGTCCTCGAATCCCCGCTGGGCCCGCACCGACTGGATGGCCCGCCGCAGCACCGCCGAGCGGTTGTAAGTACTGGTGATGATGCTGACCCGGGGCTCGGACATGATCGTCTTACGTCTTTCCGGGGCGGAACGCCGCCAGGGCCGCCATCGCCGCCTCCATGTCGGACGGAACCAGAACCAGGCCTTTTTCGTCGTCCGGACCGCCGGAGGAATAGCCGTACTCAATGTTCAGGTTGCGCGCCGCCAGCGCGGCCAGCACCCGCCCGAGCTGCCCCGGCTCGTTCTGCACCCGGACCAGCAGCGCGCCGCGCGCGCCCACCCGCTCCCCGGAATCCGCGACCAGCTGGCGCGCCTTTTCGGTGTCGTCCACGATCAGCCGGGCGTAGCCGTGCCCTTCCGTGTCCGCGAGCGTCAACCCGTAGATGTTCACGCCGTGCTTGCCCAGGAACTCCGCCAGCGTGGCCAGCGTCCCCTTGCGGTTGTCAATATACACCGTCAGCTGAACGCCTTTGGAAAACACCAACGGCGCCGGACTCATGCGCCGCCCCCGAACACGAGGCCGGCCCGGGCGAGACGCCGCCCCAGCTCCTCCAGCACCCGGGCGTCGTCGGCCCGCCCCGCCGACTCGAACGTCGCGCCGAAGCGCAAAAACGCCCCGGCATCATCCCACGGCACCGTCGAAATGCCATGTTCCTTGATCAGGTACTGCGAGGCCTCCTCGGCACTGGCGAACCGCAGGCCGCCGGCCGCCCCCGTCGGCGCCGGCACGTAGAGATAAAACGTCCCGCCCGGCATCTTCGCCTTGAACCCGGCCGCCTTGAGCACCTTGACCAGACCGCGCAGCCGCCGCTGGTAGTGGGCGCGGATTTTCTCCGAAAGCCGCACATCGGCGATGCCGGCGCAGGCGGCCATCTGGATGGCCTTGAACTGGCCGCTGTCGATGTTGTCCTTGACCTCGGCCACCGCGGCCACCGCCCGGGCCGACCCCGCGACGAATCCCAGGCGCCAGCCGGTCATGTTGTAGCTCTTGCTCATCGAGTGCAATTCAATCGCCGCCTCCTTGCCGCCGGGACGCGACAGAATGGACAGCCGATCGCGGCCGTAGATCAAGGTGGCATAGGCCGCATCCTGGACAATCAGGAGGTTGTGCCGCTGGGCAAAGGCGATCAGCTCGTCGAAGAAGTCCTCTGTCGCGGCGGCGCCCGTCGGATTGTTCGGATAGTTGACATAGAACAGCTTGACCCGCGACAGATCCGTCTGCTCCAGCGCCTTCAGATCCGGAAAAAACCGGTTTTTCGCCAGCAGCGGCACGGGCAGCACGGTCCCGCCGAGATACTTCGTGTGGGTGGCCATGACCGGATAGCCCGGAATCGTCGCCAGCACCGCGTCCCCCGGATTGATGAAGCACAGCGGGATCATCGCCAGCGCCGGCTTGGACCCGATGGTGTGGTTGATTTCCGTCGCCGGGTCCAGATCCGTGACTCCGAAGAAGTCCGCCATGTACTTGGCGGCGGCCGTCTTGAATTCAGGAATGCCGTTGTCGGCGTACCCCCGGTTGGCCGGGTCGTCCACCGCCTTCTTCAGCGCCTGCCGGATGGCCCTCGGGGCCATCTGATCGGGCTCCCCCACCCCGAAGTCGAGCATTTCCACCCCGGGGTGCGCCTCGCGCGCCGCCTTCTTCGCCCGCTTGATCTTCTCGAATTTATAAATCGCCGTGCTCTGTCCGAATTGCTCCCCGCCAATCCGCTCCGCAAACAGTTTCTGAAGTTCCATGCCTCGTCCTTTCGAAAGTGGCCCCCGATTATTCATGCCCCTGCCGCTTGTTCAAGCGCATTCGCCCCGGCGGATCCGCACCGCTGAATTTTTTGCATTGTATTGGGCCTCCCCTTTGTGGCATCAACACCCCCTGATTGTTCACTTTTTGACCCCCAACAGGAGTTTCGGAATGAATGTGCTGCATGTGATTGCCAACCCCCGGCCGGCGGAAACCTCGAAATCCAAGAAGCTGGCGCTGGAGTTTTTCACGACGCTGACCGAGAAAAATCCCGACGTGCTCGTCAACAACGTCGATCTCTACCAGAACAAGCCCCCGTTCGTGACGGTCGAAGCCCTGAATTACTTCTGGGGCCCGGTGGCCGATCCCGCCTACAACCCCGCCAAGGCCGAGGAAACCGCCGCCAACTATTCCAACAACAACGCCCAGGCGCTGGTGGATGCGGACGTGCTGGTGCTGACCCTGCCCGTCTGGCTCAACAGCATGCCGTCCATCCTGAAGGCCTGGATCGACCAGGTCATCGTTCCCGGCAAGATGTTCAACATGGGTCCCGAAGGCGTGGTCCCCACTCATCATCTCCGCACCGTCGTCCTGCTGGTCTCCTCCGACGAAATCTACAAGGAAGGCGATGTCCTCGACGGGCTGACCCCCGCCCTCCGCGCCATCTTCGGCTACATCGGCGTGGACGACATTCAGATCGCCTGGGCCGACGGCCAGGACTCCGTCCGCCACTTCGATTCCGCCGAACGCTTCGAGATGGCCGCCGAAGCCGCCCGCGAAATCGCCGAGGAAATCGCCGAACTTTCCTGAGTTCCGGTCCCGGCCCTCTCCAACGCTCCGCCTCGAGGCGGAGCGTTTTGGCATGCCCCATGCCCCCCCTGCCTGACCCCCGCGGGTGAATCAGTCCCCCCGCGCCTATTCCTCCGCCCACTCCATGCCGTGGCGTTCAAGCATCGCGCCTTCCGCCCGTGCCAGCGCGGACAGTTCCCGGTTGTAGTCGGTCAGGGCCCGGACCGCCGCGTTGCGCGCCTGTGTCAGCTCCCGCTGGAGCTGCAGCACCACGAAACTCGTGCTCCGGCCGCTGGCCAGCTTGCGCTGCTCCGCGTCCAGCGCCTGCGCCGCGTAGTCCCGGGCCTCCCGCGTGGCCTGCAGGCGCTCCCAGCCCGCCTCCACGGACCGCGCCGCGTTGTCCACTTCCACCAGCGCCGCCTCCTCGAGCTGCCGGTATTCCAGCCGCATCCGTTCCTCCGCCGACCGGCTCTGCTCGAACCGGCTGCGCGCCGCGCGGTTGCCCAGCGGAAAAGTCAGCGTGATTCCCGCCGTCCAGAACGGCTCGTCCGCCGCTTCCATCCGGTCGAACGTGCCGCTCCGGCTGTCTTCGTCGCTCGCCGCCACGCCGTAGCTGCCCACCAGATCCAGCGAAGGCAGGGTCTGGTTTTTCTGGTAGTCCACGGTGAGCCCCTGGCGTTCCAGCGCCAGCCGCGCCTCCCGCACATCCGGCCGCTGCTCCAGCGCGCGCTCGCCGCTGACCGGCGGATCCACCGCCACGGGATCGGCCGCGAGCTGCCCCGCCGCGGCCAGCGCCCGTCCCCGGAACCCGCGGTGATCCGCGTAGATCAGCGCCTGGAGGCGGTTCTGCGCTTCCACATGCGCCTGCCGCGCCGAACTCAGATCCGCCCGCGCCGCCGCCGCCTGACTCTCCGCCTGTTTTTCGTCCAGGCTCGACATCGCCCCGATCTGCACCTTCCGGCGGTTGTCCTCGTAGAGCTGCGTGGCCAGCCGCACGGCCTCCTCCTGCACGCGGACCGTCTCGCGGGCCTCGATCAGCGAATACCAGGCGTCCTCGACCTCCCCCAGGATGTCCTGGATCCGCCCTTCGAGCTGCAGCGCCGCTTCGTCCGACTGCCCCCGGGCGATCGCCACCTGATAGCGCGTGCCGTCGGCCCGGAATCCCTTCAGCAGCGGCTGCGTCAGCGTGAGACTGGCGCGGCCCGTGTGCGTGTCGAAGGGATTGCCGTCCCGTTCGCCGTCCGACTCCCCCAGCCGCGCCCCCAGGTCGTAGCGCAGGCCGCCCAGCGCCGTCACCCCGGCCAGGGAGGCTTCGTACGAGTCATTGTCCGTCTCCGACCCCAGCACCTCCAGGGCCCCCTCCGCCGTGCCGGCGCTTTCCCCGGCGGATTCCTCATGCGACCGCTTCGCCGACACCGTCAGCTCCGGATCGTACCCGCCCAGCGCCGCCGCCACATCCTGACGCGCCATCTCCCGCGTCACAGTCGAAATCTTCAGGTCCAGGTTGTTCTCCAGCGCCAGCCCCACGCAGTCCCCCAGCGTCAGTTCCACCACTTCTTTCTCCGCCGCCCCCGCCGCCAAGGTAAATGCCGCCAGCAACGCCCAGACCCCCGCGATCTTGCGTCGCGGGTGAACCAGGTCCACTTGAAGATTGGATATTGGATATTGGATATTGGAAATTGAGGCCCCCCTCGTCCCCCTGACCTCTG
>JAHDSS010000278.1 GCA_018432565.1 Kiritimatiellia bacterium | reverse complement strand
GCCATCGGGCCGGTGATCGACGCCGGGGGCCTGGTGTCGCTGCTGTGGCACAACAACTACTTCAACGAACCGGAATACGCCGAGTGGCAATGGACCTATGAACGCCTGCTGGAACGCCTGGCCGCGCAGAATCCCTGGTGCGCGCCCGGCGCCGAAATCGCCGCCTGGTGGCGGGCCTTGCCGGAAAATAGCCCTTTGGCGGGGGACGCTCCCCCGGTAGAATGAAAATCATGGGCGACTGGATCATCGCAATCTGTCTCGGCGGCGCGAGCGCCGTCTTTCTGCTCGGCAAGTGCCTGTTTCTGGCGCCTTGCCGGGCCGGGGGCCTCATGCTGGCCGCCAACCTGGCCTATGAAGTGGCCGAACGGAAAACCCGGTTCAGCCGCTGGGCGCTGGATGCGGCGGCATGGGCGGGGCTGTCGCTGGGGTTCGCGCTGTGGGCCGGCGCCTGGGCGGGATGGGCGGCCGCCATGGGGCTGGGGCTGGCATGGGGGCTGGCCCTTCGGGCCGATGCCGCCGCCCAATCCGGATGTCCCGCCCGGCAGGCACGGGATCTCGACGGGCGCGTGCCGCTGCCCATTCCCCGCCTGGCGGTCGTGCTTCGCGGCCCGGTGCTGGAACGGAAGCGCGACGGATATGACCTGGGCGACTGGCCCGAACGCGGGGAACAGGCTTTCGACGTGCTGGTGCTGAACACCTCCCCGGTCCCGGCGCAGCTGCCGGTGGGCATTCACGTGACCTCCGCCACGGCCCAGATCGAAGTCCGGGGATCCGCGGGCTGCGAGCGGCCCGGCCCGGCCGCGGGCGAAATCGTCCGCATGACCTTCTCGCTGTACGCGCCCCAGTGCGGTCCCGGGGGCGACGTCCGCCTGCATGTGCAGCACGGCGATTTCCATTTCCGCCGCACCCTGCGCGTGCGCTCGGTGCTGCCGCCGGGCCGGAGCCTGCGCGGGGCGTCCATTCGCCGCTGGAAGCACGGCGCCCGGGGGGCGTTCGTGTGGCGCGGCGATCAGGATCTGTACGATCCCGCCACGTTTCAGTCGGAAGAAGGCCTGCGCGCCGCGCTGGGCATGGCCCGGCGGCTGCGCATGCCCAATAGCCTGATGCTGTCCTCGCGCCTGAGCCTGCTGCCCGGCGAACACCGCCGGTTCTGCGAACGGTTCGGATGGGACCGCCGGACCGGGGACATCCCGTCGTTCATCCGTTTTCTCCGGGAGGAGGCGGACCTGTCGGCGGAGCAGGAATGGCCCGTGGAGACGAGCCGGCCTTTCGCCGCGGAGATCGGCAACCACATGCATTTGCACTACGGCACCCATGCCGCGGTCGATCCCGGCAACGGCTGGAGAAGCCACGCAGGCATCGGCGCGGGCCATTATCCCTGGCTCAGCCGCCATCCGGCGGACTCCTTCACCGAACAGCGCGACAACGCCCGGGAGGGATCGCGGGTGCTGCGCGAAACCCTGGGTGTCGAGCCCGTCAGTTTCACGATCCCCAGCGACGTGTTCGACAGCCACACCGCCCGGGCGATGGAGGCGGCCGGCCTGGAGGTCGGGTCCGAAACCGACTGTCCCAAATGGAAGAAACTGGTCTGGCTCGGCCCGCCGCATCATCCCGAAGGCTGCGAGCGCTTCGTGGAACTGCCTCGCATGCATCCGCGCGACCCCGAAAACGTGTTCCAGCTCGCCATGCTGAAGTACTGGGCCGGGGCGGCGCGCCGGCGGGGCCGGGCCCTGGTGTTTCTGGCCCATCACCACCTGATGCGCTGCAAGGGCGGGGCGGGCGCGGCGCTCGCCGAGGAATTTCTCCGGCATGTGCTGGAAGACCACGACGGCGATTTGTTCGTCGGCACTCTGACCTCCGTGGGACGTTACTGGCGCGATGTGCTGAGCCCCCGCACCCGCTGCGTGAAGGTGACCGTGGAAGGCCAACGCGTCACCGTGGCGAACGAGGGTTCGCGCCCCCTGGCGGCCCTGCCGCTTGAACTCGATTTCGGCGGCGGCCGGCGGCAATTGCGCCTGGTGGACGCGCCGGCGAACGGAACGATTGATTTGGAGATTTAATGTCGAATGATGAATGTAGAATCGCGAATGTCGAAGGCGGGGAAAATGCGTCCATATTCAATATTCTCACCATTCATGCCCATGAGTACCACCACGCAACCTCCCGTCCTGCTGCTGGGCGCGGATGAAAACGAAAGCCTGCCGGTGCTGGCCAATCTGCACCGCCGCGGCGTGCGGGTGACGGCCGCCGCTCCGCGGCGGCTCGCCATGGGGCTGTTTTCGCGCTATCCGGTCCGCCGGCTGATTTCGCCCAATCCGAACACGGAGCCCGAGGTGTTTGTCGCCTGGGTGGAAGAGACCGTGAAGGGCGGAGATTATCCCGTCACGATGGTCTGCGGCGAAACCGCGACGTGGCTGCTGGCGCAGGCGAAGGAGCGCCTGGCACCGTTCACGCGCCTTCCGCTGGTGGACATGGACCGGTTTTTCCTCTGCCGCGACAAGTCCCGGACCATGAAGGAGGCCGAGAGGCTGGGCATTCCCGTTCCGAAGACCTGGTATCCGGACGAGGCCGGCATTGACGCCGTGGCGAAGGATATTCCGGTCTGGCCGGTGGTGCTCAAGCCCTGCATCAGCAACGGCGCGCGCGGCATCAGCTATCCGAAAAACGCGGACGAGCTGAAGGCGATGTACGAAACCACCCGCGCCGAATACCACAGTTGCATCGTGCAGGAGTTTGTTCCGCACTCGGGCATGCAATACAAGGCCGAGGTTATTCTGGACGAAGCGGGCCGCGCGCTGTGCGGCGGCGTGTACGACAAGCCGCGTTTCTATCCGCCCACGGGCGGGTCCAGCACGCTCAATTCCACCGTGGACCGCCCCGACATTCTCGATGCCGCCACCCGCTTCCTGCAGGGCATCGGCTGGTACGGGATGGGCGACTGCGATTTCATCGAGGATCCGCGCGACCGCGTGCCGAAACTGATGGAGGTCAATCCGCGCTTCACCCGCAGCATCAAGATCCTGGTCGAAGCGGGCCTGGAGGTTCCGTATATCCTGTACCGGCTGGCGCTGGGCTTGCCGGCGGAGCCGCAGTTCCAGTACCGGAAGGGCTTGTACATGCGCTATTTCCTCAGCGACTGCGTCTGGTTCCTGCGGTCGCCCGACCGCTTCAAGGCGAGGCCGAGCTTCTTCTGGTTCTTCGGACGCAACCTGCGGGACGAAATTTTCTCCTGGGCCGATCCGTTGCCGACGGTTGCCTATTTCCTTGTGTTCTTTTCGCGGCTCCTGAGCCGGAAAGAACGGAAGTTTCTGCTGAGGACCGGCGCCAGGCGGAAAGCCTCCTGATTCTGCGTCCACGGAATCCCATGCGCATTCTCTACATCCACCAGTTTTTCGCCGGTCCGGACTCCCCCGGGCCGGCCCAGCCGCGCGCCCTGGTGCGGCGGCTGGCGGAGCGCGGCCATGCGGTCGAGGTGCTCGCGTGCAATTTGAATGCCTACAACGAGCAGGCGGAACCCGAGGAGACGATGGAGATGCCCGGCGGCGGCTCCGTGCGGGTCCGCCGCCTGCCGGTACCCCCCGGCCTGCGCGCCAGCCTCGCCAACCGTCTGAAAACCTACGGCGCCTTCGCCTGGCGGGCCTGGCGGTTCGGCCGGCGGCAGCCCGCGCCGGATGTCGTCATGGCGAGCATTCAGCCGCTGTTCGGCGGCCTGGCCGCCCTGCGGCTGGCCCGCCGCTGGCGCCGCCCCTTTCTGCTGGAAATCCGCGACCTGTGGCCGGATGCCCTCGTGGTCAAAAAGGCCATCGCGCCCTGGCAGGCCGCCCCGTTGCAGGCGCTGGCGCGCTCGCTGTATGCGGGCGCGGACCGCGTGGTGTGCCTCACCCCGGGCCTGAAAACGGAAATCCTCGCCAAGGGAATTTCGCCGTCGCGGGTGGATGTGTTCCCGAACGGTTGCGACGAAACCCAGTTCCGGATTTCGCCCGGCGGGCGCGAACGCCTGCGGGCCGAGTTGGGCTGGTCGGATTCGTTCGTCGCGGTGTACACGGGAACGCATACGGAAGTGACCACCATCGACACCATCGTGCGGGCGGCGGCGGCCCTGAGGGATCGGCGCGGCATCCGCCTGGATCTGTTCGGCGCCGGACAAAGCAAGCCCGGCGCCATGGCCCTGGCCCGCGAACTGGGGCTGGACAACATCCATTTCCACGATCCGGTGCCGAAAAGCCGGGTGCCCGCCATTCTGGCGGCGGCGGATGCCGGCCTCATGACGCTGTTCCGCAGCCCGCTCATTCATATTTATTTCGAGAACAAGTTCATTGATTACATGGGCGCGGGTTTGCCGATCGTCGCGTCGCTGGAGGGCGTGCAGGCGGACCTGATCCGTCAGGCCGGCGCGGGCGTCGTGGTGCCGACCTTCGATTCGGACGCGCTGGCCCGGGCCATCGCCGAGGCCGCCGACCATCCGGAGCAGCGCCGGGCCATGGGCGAAGCCGGCCACCGTTTCATCCGCGACCGCCTGGCACAGCCCGGCATTCTGAACCGCTATGCCGAAACCCTGGAGACG
>JAHDSS010000179.1 GCA_018432565.1 Kiritimatiellia bacterium | reverse complement strand
GCGCAGCTCTTTCTGGGAGCCGAGCTTGATGCGGGCGACGGCGTCGGTGATTTTGCGGGTGACGAACTCCTTGCCGCGGCGGGGGGACTCGTGGTTGAAGAGGATGCCGGAGAGGGCGAAGAGGTTGTAGCTTTCGCGGTAATTGACGGTGATGAAGTGGCCGTAGGCCTTGGCGACGCCGTAGGGGCTGCGGGGGTAGAAGGGGGTTTTCTCGGTCTGGGGGGTTTCGAGGACCTTGCCGAGCATTTCGGAGGACGAGGCCTGGTAGAAGCGGGCCTTGGGGCAGACCATGCGCATGGCTTCGAGGAGGCGGGTGACGCCGAGGGCGGTGAACTCGCCGGTGAGGACGGGCTGGGTCCAGGAAGTGGGGACGAAAGACATGGCGGCGAGGTTGTAGATTTCGTCGGGCTGGACGTCGTCGAGGATCTTGACGAGGGAGAACTGGTCGAGGAGGTCGGCCTGGCGCAGGTCCACGCGGTCCTTGAAGTGGGCGATGCGTTCGAAGGTTTCGGTGGAGGCGCGGCGGACCATGCCGGTGACGGCGTAGCCCTGGGAGAGCAGCAGCTCGGCGAGATAGGATCCGTCCTGGCCGGTGATGCCGGTAATCAGTGCTTTCTTCATGTCGGTTCTCCGCTTTTCTTTTGTGGTGGCTCGGCCGGTTTCCAGACCTCGCGCAGGTACTCGACGGCGCGCTTGATATGGGCCGGATCGGTATCCGGGGCCGGTTCCAGGACGCGTACCTTATCCATTCGGCCGACATCCGCCAAGGCCGGAAAATCGACTTTTCCGCGGGGGGGCATGAGATGGTCCTGGCCGGGGGGGGCGACATCGTGGATATGCATGCCGGCGATATGGGGGGCGAGGCGTCGGAGCCAGCGGGAGGCGTTGATGAAGCCGAGGTTTTCGCGGATCTGGGCATGGCCGATGTCCCACCAGAGGCGGACGCCGGCGTCGCGGAAGCGGGTCATGAGCCGTTCGCCTTCGAGTTCGGTGGGGATGGCTTCCCAGGTGGGGAGGTTTTCGAGGGCGAGCTGGACGCCGGTTTCGGCGAGGACGGGCAGGAGGGCGTCGAGGCTTTCGGAGAGATAGTCGATCTGGCGGGGGGCTTTCTTGTCGCGCTGGATCTGGGCCTTGAGCTTGAGGGCTTCGAAGGCGTCGGTGAACTGCTCGTTGCGGGCGGCCAGGCGCAGGAGATCGAAGGTGTAGGAAGGCATATCCACGTTGCCGGAGTGGCAGACGACGACGGAGGCGCCGACCTCGGCGGCGAAGCGGAGGGTGCGGGAGATGTGGATGACGGCGTATTCGCGTTCGCGGCGGTCGGCGGAGGCGGGGGTGTAGAGTTCGGGGTGGGGGCGGGGGGCGCCGACGGGGACGGGGCAGAAGTTGTGGACGCTGTTCACGCGGACGGCGTTGGATTCGATCATGGCCTTGACGCCGGGGATGAGTTCGGCGCGCAGGTCGTAGCCGAGTTCGAGGCGGTCGATCCCCAGTTCGAGGATTTCCTCGACGAGGG
>JAHDSS010000142.1 GCA_018432565.1 Kiritimatiellia bacterium | reverse complement strand
TCGGCATGAAGAAGATCTACCACCGCGGCGAGGAGACCACCTACGCGCTGCGCGGGGTCAACGTCGAGATCTACACCGGCGAATTCATCGTGGTGATGGGACCGTCCGGCTCCGGCAAGAGCACGTTTTTCAACATGATCGGCGCGCTGGACAGCCCCAGCGAGGGGCGGGTGTTCATCGACGAGGTGGACGTCGCGCAGCTGACGGCCGAGGAGCTGGCGTTCCTGCGCTGCCGCAAAATCGGCTACATTTTCCAGTCCTACAACCTGATCCAGTACATGACGGCGCTGGAGAACGTAACGACGCCGATGGCGTTCGGCGGCGTGTCGCCGGACGAAGCCCGCAAGCGCGGCATGGATCTGCTGGAGCTGGTGGGGCTGAAGGAGCGCTGGTTCCACCGTCCGATCGAAATGTCCGGCGGCCAGCAGCAGCGCGTCGCCATCGCCCGCTCGCTGGCGAACAATCCCGGCATTCTGCTGTGCGACGAGCCGACGGCGAATCTCGACCACCATACCGGCGACGAGATTCTGGCGATTCTCCAGAAGCTGAACAAGGAGCGCGGCGTCACGACGATCTGCGCCACGCACGATCACCGCATGATGAACATCTGCGACCGGCTGATGTGGATCCGCGACGGCGACATCGAGCGCATCGCGCGCCGCGACGAAGTGGAAGTGGAGGTCGGCCACATTGAATAGGCTGAAGTCCATGTTGTTTGCGGGCCTCGCTTTCTCGGCCGACCTTTGCCTCCCACGGCACAAGGCCGTGGGGGGGCGAACTTCCGCCGCCAAGGCCGCGGGGGGGCGGAACCGGCTGCTGTCCGCGGGCCCCACCCAGCAAAGCCGACCTTTGCCTCCCACGGCGCAAGGCCGCGGGGGGGCGAACCCGGCTGCTGTCCGCGGGCCCCACCCCCTTGCGGGGTGGGGGAGCAAACGTCTGACCAAAGCCGCCACCACGGCCTTCTTGTTCATGATGTTGGGAATCACTTCCGCGCTCGCCAATTTCCGGGCCGATGCCGAGGCGCTGCTGCGGGCCCCGCACCGGCTCAGCGGCACGGAGGAATACGCCGCGGCCGCCGACCATGTCGAAAAGAGGCTGCGTGAAATCGGCATTGAAACCATCGTGGCGCAGGAGTTCCCGTCGCTGCAGACGGAGGTGCGCCGCTGCGAGCTGACGGCCGGCGGCCGGACGATTCCGCTGGTGCCGGGGCGTCCCGACGCCATCCTGCCGCCGGTGTCGCCGCCGGAAGGCCTCACCGGCGAGCTGGTGGATATCGGCGACGGGTCCGACGAGCAGCTCAACCGCGTGCCGGTCCGCGACCGGATCGTGGTGATGGACTACAACGCCGGGATGCAGTGGCTGAAGGCGTTCCGGCTGGGCGCGCGGGCCGTGATCTTTGTCGGCGGCGAAAACGGGGATTCCTTCCATCATCACTATCTGCGGTCCAACGCCAATCTGCCCCGGTTCTATTTCGACGGGCCCCGCGGGGAGCTGCCGCTGGGCGGCACCGCCACGATCCACTCCGAGATCACCTGGAAGCGCACGACGGGGCGCAACGTGATCGCGTTCCTGCCGGGCACGGATCCGGTGTTCGAACTGGGGCTGGAGGAAGTGATCGTGGTGGGCGCGAACCTCGACACGTTCGGGGAGTTCCCGCGCCTGGC
>JAHDSS010000230.1 GCA_018432565.1 Kiritimatiellia bacterium | reverse complement strand
GTCGGCTCCATCGCCGAACTCGAACAGCTCTCCGGCCAGAAGGTCACCGATCTCCACAAACACCACGTGGACAAGATCACCTTCACGCTCAACGGCAAAACCTACCGCCGCACCCCCGAAGTGCTCGACTGCTGGTTCGAATCCGGCTCCATGCCCTACGCCCAGCAGCACTTCCCCTTCGAACGGGCCGGTGAACTGGACAAATTCTTCCCCGCCGACTTCATCGCCGAAGGCCTCGACCAGACCCGCGGCTGGTTCTATACCCTGATGCTCCTCGGCACCGCCCTGTTCGGCCAATCCCCCTACAAAAACGTCATCGTCAACGGCCTCGTCCTCGCCGAAGACGGCCGCAAAATGTCCAAACGGCTCAAGAACTACCCCGATCCGGCCCACATCCTCGACACCTACGGCGCCGACGCCCTGCGCCTCTACATGATCAATTCGCCCATCGTCCGCGCCGAGGATCTCTGCTTCTCCGAACAGGGCGTCATGCAGTCCCTGCGCCACCTCCTCATCCCCTGGTGGAACGCCTACTCCTTCCTCGTCACCTACGCCAACGTGGACGGCTGGCAGCCACGCGGCGGCGACGCCAAAGGCCAGAGGGCAGAGGGCAGCTGTCATCAGGGATCGTCCCCTACATCATTCCATCATTCCACCATTCCAACTCCCTCCTCCCCCTCCCTCATGGACCGCTGGATCCTCTCGCGACTCGACCGCCTCGCCGGCGACGTCGTCGCCGCCCTGGACGCCTACGACCTCCAGCTAGCCGTCCGCCCCCTGGTGCAGTTCATCGACGACCTCACCAACTGGTACATCCGCCGCTCCCGCCGGCGGTTCTGGAAGAGCGAGGACGATGCCGACAAGACCCGCGCCTACGAAACCCTTCACACCGTCCTGCTGCGCCTGTGCCGGATCGCCGCGCCCTTCACTCCCTTCCTCTCCGAGGAGATCCACCGCAGTTTGCGGACGGACGACATGCCCGAATCCGTCCACCTTTGCGACTACCCCCTCCCCGGCGCCCTGCCGCGCGACGAAGCCCTCGAAGCCCAGATGGCCCGCGTCCAGGAGGTCGTCGGCCTCGCCCGCCAGCTCCGCGCCGACTTCAACCTCAAGGTTCGCCAGCCCCTCGCCGCCCTCCATGTCGTCTGCCGCGACGACGCCGTCCTCGACCTCGTCCGCCCCCTCGCCGACATCGTCGCCGACGAACTCAACGTCAAGGAAGTCCGCTTCGGCCGCGACGAATCCGCCCTCGCCGAACTCTCTGCCAAGGCCAACTTCAAGACCCTCGGCCCCCGGCTCGGCGGCCTCATGAAAAAAGCGGTCGCCGCCATCGCCTCCTTCGGCACCGAGGAACTCGCCGAACTGCTCGACAACCAGTCCGTTGTCGTCATCCTGGAAGGCAAGCCCGTCAAACTCGATCCGGCGGATGTCCTGATCCAGCGCACCCCCCGGCACGGCCTCGCCGTCGCCTCCAGCGGCGCCCTTGTCGTCGCCCTCGAAACCAGCCTGACCCCCGCCCTCGTCCAGGAAGGCCACGCGCGCGAACTCATCAACCGCATCCAGAACCTGCGCAAGACCCGGAACCTGGACGTCGCCGACCGCATCACGCTGAAGATCTCCGCCGACGCCGAGCTGCTCGCCGCCATCGAAGCCCACCGCGCCACCATCGCCGCCGAGACCCTCGCCGTCGAACTCGCCGCCGTCCCCGGCCCCGGAGAGCTCGACATCAACGGCCACCCCTGCGCCATCGCCCTGGCCAAAGCCTGATCCCCCGGAGCATCCCGTGAAAAACCTGTTCCTCGTCCTCGCCAAGCTGCTGGGTCTGGTCCTGCTCTATCTTGTCCTGATCACCTCGTTCCAGATCTTCGGCCTGTTCTTCTGGGCGCTGGGCGACCATCCGCCCGTCCCGCAGCTGGCCGCCGGCATTCTGCTCTCCCTTCTTGCCCTGTTCGCCTCGCTGGCCGCCGTCTGGGTCCTCCTGGTCCGCACCGAATGGCTGGCCGGCAAGCTGAGACTGAACACCGAGGCCCCTCTCGGGGCATTCACGCCGGATTCCGCCCTGGTCGTCGGCATCACCCTCATCGGCGTCTTTGTCGCCGTCCGCTCCCTCTCCCAGGTCGCCGCCACCGCCGTCAACCTTCAGTACCCCTGGACCCATTACCCCGAGTTTCACGTTCTCCGCCAGTTCCTGCCCGGCCTGATCCAGCTCGCCGCCGGCCTCGTCCTTTCCGTCAAGGCCCGCGCCATCGCCACCCGCCTCGCCCCGCCCCAACGAAACTGACCGATTCCCCGATTATATACATATTGCAATAACTATAGTTATTGCAATATGTATACGGCGGCCGGAACCAGGCCGGGTTCCACCTGTACGCGCCGCCCCGCCCGGAACGTCTTACAGCTCGGTGTATTTTTTCGCAATGCCCTTGGATTTGCGGACGGGATATTTGCGCGCATTGATCCGGATCTTCCGCCGGATTTCCGCCGGCAGATCAATCTCCATCGCATTGGCCAGCAGCAGGGCGTAATTCACCACGTCCGCCAGTTCCTCGGCAATCTGCTTCCGCCGGACCTTGTTGCGGATCAGCGCCCGCGCCCCGTCGTCCGTGCACCACAGAAAATGCTCCAGCAGTTCGGCGGCCTCGATGGAGATGCCCGCCGCGAGATTCTTGGGCGTGTGGAATTGCGCCCAGTCCCGCGCGTCGCGAAAGGCCACGATCTCGTCCCGCAAACTTTTCCAGTCGTCGTTGTGTTTCATGGACCCGCACCCTACCAGCCACCCGGCTCCGCGGCAAGCGGCGGCACCCCCTGGCATCCCCCTTCCGGATCCCCTCTTGCCATTTTCCCCGAAGGGCGTAGGGTTTCGGCAGAAGGGAGGCCCGCCATGAATCTGGAGCCACTGCGGATCTTTTTTGGATGGTGCACGATCCTCAATGCGGGGCTGCTGCTGCTCTCCTCGCTGCTGCTGATGCTGGCCGGAGACTGGGTCGCCCGCCTGCACGGCCGCTGGTTTTCCATGCCCCGCGAGGCCTTTGCCCGCCAGTTTTACCAGTATCTCGGCGTATGGAAGATTCTGATTATCTGCTTCAATCTGGTGCCCTGGCTGGCGCTGGTCCTGATGACCTGACCCCCGCACTTCAGGACTGATTTTTCCGCCGGGTTCTGGCAGTCTGCCGTGCATGAACCCGTTGACCCTGTTCGTCTGTCCGTTGCGAGGTCCGCCATGGCCGCGGGCATGACGCTTGGCGAAATGGCCAAGGCCCTCCACCGCCCGGCCGTCTATCTGCTGGGGCTGCAAAAGCGCATGGACCTCCCCGTACTGGAGGGCGCCGCCTATTCCCCCGCCTACTTCGCCCTGCTGCGCAAAATCGTCCACCTGACCCTGCTGGGCGTTGCCGAAAAGGACCTGCTCGACCTCTGGCGGACCGAAAAACATCTGCTGCAGCTCCTGCACCTGGATGCCACCGGCTCGCCCACGTGGTATCTCGACGAATGCACGCGCGTGCGCCATTCCGACCGCCGCCTCCTGCTGACCAACCAGGACCTCGGCCCGGAATTCAAGGCCCGCATCCTGCAGCCGCAGCTCGACTTCGACGCCCGCCCCCGCGGACTGTTCTCCCACAAGGAAGCCGGCGACGACGAACGCCGCGTCCTGGAGCGCTATCTCGAACTGCTCGGCCGCCTCCAGGCCGTCGCCGCCGCCGAAGCCGCGCAGCTTCGCAACGCCCTGCGCTGGCTGCCCCGCCTCGCCCCGCCCCGCCGGACGTAACGCGGGGTCCGCCCCCCCCTCGGAATATCCGGATTTTCCACGCCATGGAAAATTTTTGTGGTAGTTTTCCACGCTATGGAAAACTTTTTTCCACACTGTGGAAAATCCGGACTCCGCGCCGAATGGCGACGCCTGCTTGACGCCCGGGGGCCGGCGCAGGACGCGCTGTTCGCGCGGGCCGACGCCGTGCGCCGCGCGCACTGCGGCGACGCCGTTCCTGTCCGCGCCATTCTGGAATTTTCCAATGCCTGCGCCAACGACTGCCTTTATTGCGGCATCCGCGCCTCCAATCCCCTCCCCGCCCGCTACCGAATGACGCCCGACGAAATCCTCGCTGCCGTCCACGGCATCGCCGCCGGCGGAACCGCCGGCACGGTCGTCTTGCAGTCCGGCGAAACCCCGGGCCCGGCCGATGAGGATCTCGCCGCCCTGCTGCGGCGGATCAAAGCCGAATTCCCGGCGCTGGCCATCACGCTGTCCGTCGGCAACCGCCCGCGCGACGTCTATGCCCGCTGGCGCGATGCGGGCATGGATCGCTACCTGCTGCGCTTCGAAACCTCCGACCCGGACCTCTTTGCCCGCCTGCATCCCGGCAGCACGCTGGCCGACCGTCTGGGCTGCCTGCGCGACCTGCAGGCGCTCGGCGTGCAGACCGGCGGCGGCTTCATGATCGGCCTGCCCGGCGAAACCCCCGACACCCTCGCCGGCAACATCCTCCTTTGCCGGGAGTTCGATTTCGACATGATCGGCATCGGCCCCTTCATTCCCTGCCCCGGCACCCCGCTTGAAAACGAGTCCAACGCCTACGCCGGCGATCCCGACCTGTTTTTCCGCGCCATCGCCGTCCTGCGCCTGGCCTGTCCCGACGCCCACATCCCCGCCACGACCGCCTTCGATGCGCTGTTTCCCGACGGGCGCGACCGCGCGCTCCGATGCGGCGCCAACGTCTTCATGCCCAACGCCACCCCCCAGCCGTTTCGTCGCGACTATCAGCTCTATCCCGGCAAGCCCTGTGTGGATGAAGAGCCCGCCGATTGCACCCGGTGCACCCGGGCCCGTCTCCGCGCCCTCGGCCGCCCCGTCGCCCCCGGCCCCGGCCATTCCCTCAAGAAACAAGCCCCGCCCGGAAACAGGCCGGTCCTCTGAGCCCTGACCACTGGCCTTTGGGCCGGCACGTCCCGCATCATGATGGGCGGGCAGCGGCAGCCGCGCACACAAGCGGGTTCACTCTTCCGCGGGCCGTACGGGTCGGGCTGACGGCACCCCCCCGCCTTGGCCCTCGGTCGGCAGAGCCCGACAGACCCGCGATCAGCGCGAAGTCCGTTTTGCCGGGGCCCCCGACGCCCGGAACTTGCGCGCGCGTTTTTCCGGCGGCTCGTGAAAGCGGTTGGCGACCAGGCTGCGGATGGCGGCCAGCGCTTGCCCGGCATCGTCCCCTTCCGCGGCCACGGCGATGACCGTTCCGTACTCGGCACCCAGCGCGATCACCTCCAGGATGTTCTTGGCATCCGCGGTGCGCCCCTTGCAGGAAATGGTCAGCCGCGCTCCGAACCGGCTGACCAGCCGCACCAGATGGGCCGCCGGCAACGCATGCAGCCCCGATCGGTTGGCCAGCGTGAGTTGGGCGGTCAGCACCCGCCGCGAGAGCGGCTGGCGCGGCATCCGGCCCGGCTCGCGCCGGGAGGCGCGCCGCGCCAGGTCCAGGGCCCGGTCCAAGGTGTCCGACTTGGTGAATACAAAGTCGGCGCCCTCTTCAAAGCATTGGAGGCGGGAGGCGGCATCCATCCGGTCCGTCAGAACAATCACCATGCAGCGGGCATCCGCCGTCATGGCATGCCGCAGCACCTCCAGGCCGCTTCCATCGGGCAACTCCAGATCCAGCAGCAGCGTGCCGGGCCGGAGAGAATCAATCCGCCGGATGGCTTCAGCCACCGTGCCGGCCTGGTCAATCAGGATATCCGCCGATGTCTGTTTCAAGAGCCGGGCCACCCGGCGCCGAACCGCCGGCTGGGATTCCACCAGCAGCAGGCGCGGTGCATGCAGCAGCCGGGCCGTGGATACGCTTTTCTTTTCCTTGCGCGGACTGACTGTGGCAGTCATGACTTCCTCCTCCCGCCAAACGGCACCGGATTCCCGACAGCGGCGTACTGGACCGTCCAGTTCACCTGACTGACGGTAGTATAGGCTTTTTCCGCCGCCAACGCAAACCGTTCCCGCTGGCGGGGCGACGCGGCGCATCCCCGTTTCATTGACCGCCCGACAGTGAAACACCGTGGTTCTGTTGGCTCGCCCTTTTGGAGTGCGCGGGCATGCCCGCGCTTTCCCGGGCCGCGACATGTCGCGGCCCCAAAGCGGCGTCATGCCGCCGCACTCCAAACCGATCCTCTTCTCTGTGAACCGCTGTGCCCTCTGTGGTGAATATTCTTCCCCTTTCGCGCCTTTCGCGCATTTCGCAGCATGCCTTTTGGGGCTGTCCGTCCCCCCGGGTTCCCATTCGTGTGATTCGCTCTATTCGTAGTTCCGGCTGTTGGCTGTTCCGGCGGGCGGATGGATTTTCCGCCGCCGCCGCTTGACATCCCCCGGGCCGCGTGGTTGAGTATCCCGCGTGAATCGCGAGGAGTTCTATTTCGGCTTCATCTTTAGGTCGCCGGACGCACGGTCCGGATCGGCCCGGTGAGCCATCGCCCCGGGACTCCTTCCGAAAACCGCGTGTCCGGCGAAACGGATGCGCGGATTTTTTTTGCCGATCCGCCCGGCCCCCTGAACACGGACCCCTAACCCCAAAGAACCCACATGATCATCGTATTGAAACGCAACAGCAGCGATACCGACGTGGCCACCGTCAGCGACATGGTGGCCTCCCTGCGCTATCAGCCCCGCGTCATCCGCGGCACCGAACAGACGGTGGTGGCCTGCATCGGCGACGAACTCAGCCACCAGTCCCTCGAGGTGCTGCGCAACCTGCCGGCCGTCGAATCCGTCTTCCCGGTCCAGAAGAAGTTCAAGCTGGTCTCGCGCGAATACCATCCGAACGACTCGGTGGTGGAGGTCCGCGGCGTGAAGATCGGCGGCGGGCACATGGAAATCATCGCCGGGCCGTGCGCCATCGAATCCTACGACCAGTTCCGCACGGCCGTCCGCGACCTGACCGCCTGCGGCATCCGGATTGTCCGGGCCATGCCGTTCAAGCCCCGGACCTCGCCCTACGATTTCCAGGGCCTCAAGCAGGACGGCCTGCAGATCATGCGCGACATCCGCAAGGAATTCGATGTCGCCATGGTCTCGGAGGTGCCCGGCCCCGACAAGATCGAGCCACTGCTGGAACTGACCGACATGTTCCAGGTCGGCGCGCGCAACGCCCAGAACTACGATCTGCTCGAGCAGATCGCCAAGGCGGGCAAGCCGGTGCTGCTGAAACGCGGTCTCGCCAGCACGGTTGAAGAGTGGCTCACCGCCGCCGAATATCTCATCGTGAACAACTGTCCGCAGGTGGTCCTGTGCGAGCGCGGCCTGCGGTCGTTCGACCCCAGCACCCGCAACCTGCTGGACCTGGGCGCCGTGGCCGTGGCCCGCCAGCTGTCGCACCTGCCCATCCTCGTGGACCCCTCCCACGCCGCCGGCGCGCGCCGCCTGGTTCCCGCCCTGTCCCGCGCCGGCATCGCCGTCGGCGCCGACGGGCTGATCGTCGAGGCCCATCCCGACCCGATCAACGCCTTCAGCGACGCCCCCCAGCAGCTGGAAACCGGAAAATTCCAGGCCTTTCTCGACGACCTGGCGCCGTGGATCGAACTGGCCCGGAAGGAACGCCGGCGGCCCGAACCCGCCTGAGGCAGAAAGGCCGTCCCATGCCCCCCCCCATCCTGTATCTCGGCCCCGAAGGCACCCATTCGCACGACGCCGCCCGGCGGCGCTTCGGCGCCCGGGCCCGCCTGCTGCCCTGCCTGTCGCACTACGAAATCTTCGCCCGGCTCTGTGCCGCGCGCGGCCAACCCCGGCCGCTGGCGGTCGTCCCGGTGGAGAATTCCAGCGAAGGCCCCGTCACGCAGACCCTGGACCAACTGGCCCATCATCCGCGGGTCACGATTCTGGACAGCTTTTCGCTGCCGGTGCAGCAGCACCTGCTGGCCCGCCCGGGGACCACCCTGGCCCGCCTCCGCCGCGTGTGCAGCCATCCCCAGGCCCTCGGCCAGTGCCGCGCCACGCTGGCGCGCCTGCTGCCCAAGGCCGAGCTGATTCCCGAAGCCAGCACGTCCGCCGCCGCCCGCCGCGCCGCGCAGGAGGACGGAACGGCCGCCATCGCCTCGGAGACTGCCGCCCGGCTGCACGGCCTGGCCATTTTGCGCACCGACGTGCAGCACGGCGGAGAAAACGTGACGCGCTTCTTCACGCTGGCCGCCGATGCCGCCGCCCGCCCCCGGCGTGTCAAGGGCGCCGAGATGCGCTCGCTGATCCACCTGGTCATCGGCAACCGCCCCGGCGCCCTGCTGCATGTGTTGGCGCCGTTCGACGCCTCCGGCGTCAACCTGACCTTCATCCAGAGCCGCCCGCTGCCCGGACGCCCCTGGGAGTACGGATTCTTCATCGAAGCGGTCACGGACTGGAAATCCGCGCCGGCCCGCGCCGCATGGAAGATG
>JAHDSS010000383.1 GCA_018432565.1 Kiritimatiellia bacterium | reverse complement strand
GGCCAGATAGCCGACGCCAATGCCGGATTGCAGGCTTGGAGCGAAGGTGGCGCTGGTCAGCGCGCCGATTCGCCGGTCTCCCTGCCAAACGGAACAGCCGGCGCGCGGCACGCCCCGGCCCAGCAGGCGAAACCCGGTCAGTTTTTCCCTGAATCCGGCTTCCTTGCGGCGGGCCAAAGCCTCCCGGCCGATAAAGTCACCCTTCTGCATCTTGACCACCCATCCGCAGTTGGCTTCGTAGGGCATGCGCGTGGCATCGGCATCTGCGCCGTACAGCAGGTATCCCGCTTCCAGCCGCAGGGTGTCGCGACTGCCAAGTCCGCAATTCACGAGACCGTGACGTCCACCGCGCGCCGTCAATTCATCCCAGAACGCGCCGATGCCCGCCGGGGACAGCGCCACTTCAAATCCATCCTCGCCGGTATAGCCGGTATGCATGACGATGGCCGTTTCGCCGCCGTACGGGATCTCGGCCGCGCCGAAGCGCGGAATGTCCCGCGCGGCGGGAAAAAATTCCGCCACGAGGGCCGGAGCGTTCGGGCCCTGAACCGCCAGCATGCCGTAGCGGGAGCTGGCGTGGTCCAGGTGAACGTCAGCCCCCCCCCGCCTGCCGCCGCATCCACTCGAAATCGGCCTCGTCCGTTGCCGCGTTCACGATGGCCAGGAACCGGTCCGGCGCCAGACAGAACGTGATGGCGTCGTCGAGGATGCCCCCGTCTTCGGCCAGCATGTGCGAATAGGTTCCCCGGCCGGGTTCCCGGCTCATCCGGTTGCAGTTGAGCTTATCCACCAGCCGGCAGGCATCGGGGCCGGAAAGGAAGACCTGCCCCATGTGGGAGACATCGAACACTCCGCAGGCGGTCCGCACCGCCCGGTGTTCGGACAGGATGCCGCCGAACTGCACCGGCATTTCCCACCCGTGAAAATCCACCATCCGCCCTCCGGCATGGACCAGGCGTTCGAACAACGGCGTGCGGGCAAGAGAAGGCGAGTTCATGAACCCACAGATTACCAAACCCCGACAGCCGGGTGAAGGAGACTTTTTCTACGAGTGGATGAACTCGGCCGTATGCATGCCCTCGCGCCGGCGGGCTTCCCGAAACGCCGTGCGCACCTGTTCCTTGGCCTGCAGCGGATCGAGCAGGCCGGTCAGAACCAGCCGCGGGGCGGTGTCGTCGGTGGACAGCACAATGACGCGCCCCACCCCCATCAGACGCTCGATTACTCCCTGGCGCAGGGTGACATCCTTGACGCGGAACAGTTCCACTTCCTCCAGGTGCTTGGCCACCAGGCCGCGCTGCACAAACAGACGCTGCGTAGTCAGGCGATAGCGGGTGGCCGCCACCAGGTACCAGGCCCGCAGCAGCAGCAGCAGCCCGATCAGGAAAAACGGCAGCAGCAGAATGCCCCACACGATCAGACCGATGTACGCCCGGGCGGCGGGCCGCATGTCAAACAGGACGGTTTCATCCGTCAAGACGGGAAAGTCGGATGTCGGGTTCATTCGTTCTCCTTTTTCAAACCGGCGGTACGCGCCGCCATGTCCCGGGCGAAGACCGGCAGCCGGGGATCGCGCGCGCCCATGACCAGAATCGTATCCCCCGGGCGGACTTCGCGCATCATGGCCGCACCGAGGGCGTCGAGGTTCTCCGCCACTTCGACGGCGATTCCGCGATCCTGCAACCGGGTTGCCAGGGCATCGGACCGGATCGAGCGGTCGGCCGTTCCGCCGGCATCATAGACCGGCAGCAGCCACAGCCGGTCGTTCGGCCGGCACACGCCGGCCAGGGCATCGGTCAGCGGCTCCAGCATGGCGCGCAGCGGCCCGTAGCCATGCGGGCGCCAGGCCCCCAGAATGCGCCGGCCGGGAACGGACAGCGCCGTCCAGGCCGCCGCCAATTTCGCGGGATTGTGGGCATACTCATCCACCACCCGCACCGGGCCGTCCTTGTCCACCCGTTCCAGCCTCCGCTGGATGCCGCCGAACCGGCCCAGCGCCGCCGCGATCTTTTCCGGCGCATAGCCCAGCTGCGCGCACTGCTCCGCCGCCAGCAGCGCGTTCAGCGCGTTGTGCGCGCCGGGCTGGCGCCCGGCCAGCTTCATGCCGCGCCACGCCACCGCAAAGCCGTCGTCCGTTCGTTCCGGTTGCGCCGCCATCTCGACGATCTGCGCCTGCTGCGTTCCGAGAATCGCCCCCACCCCCGCGCCGCACACGATGCCGGTCCTGACTTGCGCCGCATAGGTTCGGAACAGATCCTGCACCTCGGCCAGGGTGAAATGATCCTGCGAGATATTGGTCAGAATGGACCACGCCGGATGAAAATTCAGCAGCGAGCGGTCGCTTTCGTCCACTTCAACCACCCAGGGGGCATCGGCCTTGCCGCGCCGCACGTTGCCGACCCGCCCGGGGCCCGCCCAGTCCACCAGCGCGCCGCCGTTGATCACTGTCGGGTCGGCGCCGAGCTGTTCCAGCGTCCAGCCCAGCATGCCGGTGGTGGTGGTTTTTCCGGCCGTTCCGGCCACCGCGAGAACCGGTTTCCCCTTCGCCAGTTCCGCCAGCACCGCCGCGCGGTGCCGCAGCGGCACCCCCGCGCGCCGCGCGGCTGCGAAATCCGGATTTCCCTCTTCGATCGCCGTGCTGTACACCACGGCCTCGGTTTGCGCATTCACCGCGGAGCCATCCTGCGGGACCAGCTTCACGCCGGACGCGCGCAGGGCATCCAGCACAGGCAGGGAATGTCCCCGATCCAGCAGCCGGTCGGAACCGCTGACGCGATCATGGGTCCAGCAGAGCGCCTGCGCCAGGGCGCTCATGCCGACCCCCGCCACCCCCGCCACGTGGATGTGTCCGCCCATGGCGCCGTTCACGCCTCCGGGGCCAGCGGATTCCCCTGGGGCCAGATGAAGACCCGCGCCGACAGTCCCCCGCCCTCCTCCACCTGCAGATGCGCGCCGCGCACCGTTCCCTTCAGATGGCCGCCCTCCCGGATCGACACCAGCCCCGCGGCCTCCACATCCGCTTCCAGCGTCCCCATCAGCTCCAGATGGTTTACCTGCAGCTTGTACTTGAACTTCATCGCCTTGCCGGCCGCGATGCGCAGATTGCGCATCGTGAGCTGCCGGGGATTCGGATTCGCCTGACCGCCCAGTTCCAGCCATTGGGTGCATTCAATGGTGGACCGGTCGTCCATGTCGCCCTCGAGGATTACGTTGCCGGCCTGGATGCGCGCATTCTCCAGCCGCCCGGACGCCCGGATGATGACGCTTCCTCCCGTTTTGATTTCCTCGGCCCAGGGCCGGTCAATGACATAGTCGCCCATGTCGATTTTCTCGCGGCATTTCGAGCAGTAAATGGTCCGCGTGGTGCCCGACAGCTGGAACTCGTATCCGCATTCAAAACACCGGATCGTCCGCTTGGTGGGCTGGATTGTCTTG
This sequence comes from Kiritimatiellia bacterium, assembly GCA_018432565.1. Lineage (GTDB taxonomy): Bacteria > Verrucomicrobiota > Kiritimatiellia > CAIQIC01 > Lenti-01 > JAAZFE01. The sequence goes on along the minus strand of JAHDSS010000383.1, from coordinate 9,679 downwards.
ACGATATGGGGGCTGTCGGCGGGCTTGGCGGCGGGGGGCGGACGCGACGACAGGTCTTCCGCCGGGCGCCGGGCGCCCGGTTTCGGCAAGGCGGCGTCCTGCTTCGCCTGCGCGAGACCGCGCACGACGGAGAAACCGTCCACTACCCTGGCTTTTTTGGCTGCCGCCACGCCGGAATCCTTCCGTTCAGGAACCGCCGCCGGCTTCCGTGAAAGCCGGCCGGCGTCCCGTTGCGAAAGAGAACCTGCCTACCGCTGCGGAGCGCCGGACTGCGGGGCGGGGGCTGGCGGAGGCGTCGGCTGGCTGTTCGGATTGACTTCCGAGCGGCCCACGAACGTCACGCCGTCCTCGACGGACAGGCGGCGCGCCTTGATGTCGCCGTTGACCGTCGCCGAAGCCTTCATTTCGATCTTGTCCTTGGCCAGCAGGTTGCCGTTGATCTTGCCCTCGATCGTCACCGATGTGGCCGTCACGTTGCCTTTGACCTGCGCGTTCTTGCCGAGGATGGCATTGCCGCCGCACAGCAGCTCGCCTTCGAGCTTGCCGTCCAGCCGGATGCTGCCGTTGCTCTTGATGGTGCCGATGATTTCGACATCCGCGCCAATGACCGATTCCTGGTTTTCACTGCTCATGGATCGTTCTCCCGGGGGGGTTGTGTTTTTCTTTGGGGGCGAGTATGCCGGTTTTCCCCGGTCCGGACAAGCCCCGGCTGCGGCCGCCTCCAAGCCAAAATCCGGATTTTCCACGGCATGGAAAATCCGGATTTCCGGGGCTGCTGCACCGGGTTCAGGGCGGCGGGGCGGCGTCCCCCGGCGGAGGCCAGAGATGGGTCGTGGTGTCCTTGAAGCGGTCGTATTCGCTGAACACGCATCCGCAGTACTGCTGATGATAGAGCATCTTGACGAGATCGGGGTCGGCCTCGGCCTCCCGCCAGTCGCGATAGAGAAACGGAATGCCTACGGCCCGCCCGGCCGCCTCTCCGGCGGCGCGGATCAGCGCGTGGTCCTGGTGGCGGCTGGTGGCGAGGGTGGTGGTAAAGACATTGCAGCCGTTCTCCCGGGCCGCCTCGGCCGCCCGGTTCAAGCGGAGCGCATAGCAGCGGGTGCAGCGTTCCGGAACCGCCTCGTGTCCGTGAACCGCCCGGCAGAACTCCACCAGCCCGTAGGTTTCGTTGGCGATCAGCGGCAGGCCGGCGCGCTCCGCCAGCATCTTGACCGCCTTGAGACGGCGGCGCCATTCGATCAGCGGATGGATGTTGGGATTGCCCCAGAACACCACGGGGGCCATCGGCTCCGGTTCCCGGGCCAGCCCGGCCAGCGTCTTGCCCAGGCAGTGGGCGCAGCAGGCATGAATCAGAATCCGGCCCATGTCCTCATCCCGTCTTCCGGAAGATCCGCACCTCTTCGGGGCCCAGGCACATCAGCAGGAGGGCGCCCGGCGAAGCCGTGGCGTGAAACAACTGCAGGAAATACGTCTCCTCCCCCGGCCACGGATACACATAGACCGCCGCCCGGTGGCGGGCCGTGACGGTCTTGACCCCGGGGGTGGCCGGATCGTAGCTGCCATGGATGAACCGGGCCGGGGCGTCGTAGCGGGCGGCCAGGGCGGTGGATTCCCGCACGAGCTCTTCGTCCAGTTCCACCCCCACGGCCGACAGACCCAGCAGCGAGGCGAAAATGGACGCCAGCCCCTGCCCGCTGCCCCACTCCAGAAAAGCAGCGCCCTTCGACAGCGCACCGCTGCGCAGCAGCCATTGCAGAACCTGAAAGGCATAGCGGGTGTCGCTGGGCACGAAGGAACCGCCGCCCGCCCGGTCGCCGTAGGCTTCGGCGCGGTCTTCCGCATCGCGGATGAACAGATCCACGAAATGCGGCACGGGCAGCTCGGCGGCTTCGGGCGTCACCGCCACCCTCTCGAGCCCCGCCGGAATGGGAAAATCGCGCGGCATCCCGCTCTTACCGGCGCAAGCGCATGCCGTCGGCGATCCGGCCCGCCGTTTCCGGGGCGTCCAGGATTTCCACCAGCGCCAACGCGAAGGCGAATGCCGTGCCCGGCGCCTGGCTGGTCACCAGGTGGCCGTCGCGCACGACGGGCTGATCCACCCAGGTCCCGGCGGTGAGTTCCTCGCGGCTGCTGGGATGACTGGTATAGGTCCGGCCCTCCAGCACGCCGGCTTCCTGCAACACCTCGGGGCCCGCGCAGAGCGCCGCGATGATCCGGCCTTCCGCCAGGAAATCGCGCACGGCCTGCTTCACGCTCTCATCCCGCCGCATGATGTCGGTCCCGCCGATGCCCCCGGGAATCACCAGCGCATCAAACCGGCTGGCCTCGGCGGGATCCCACGCGCCGTCGGGCGCGATCCGCACTCCGCGCGAGGTCGTCACCATCCGGGTCTCCTCGCCCACCCCCGCCAGAAACACGCCAATGCCCGCGCGGCGCAGGACATCCACGCAAATCACGACTTCCATCTCTTCCGAGCCGTCGGCCACCAGTACGCATACGTTTTTCTTCATGTTGCTTTCTCCTGTAAATTCCGCCGTCCCCGCGGCGACATCTCCCTGTATACCCGCTGCGGGCAACCGATGCAATCCGGACTACGCGCGGGGGTGGGCCTTGCCGTATTCTTCCTTGAGGCGCTCCACGCTGACATGGGTATAGATCTGGGTGGTGGACAGGCTGGCATGGCCCAGCAGCTCCTGCACGCTGCGCAGGTCGGCCCCGGCATCCAGCAGATGCGTGGCGAAGCTGTGTCGCAGCACATGCGGCGTCAGGCCGGGGTCCAGACCCGCCCCCGCCAGATATTTTTTCAAAGACCGCTCGACCGACCGCGGGGTCAGGGGGCCGCCCGCGCGATTGAGAAATACAGCGGCCGGGCGGCCCCGGCCCTGGCCGGCCTGCCGCCGGTCCCGGGCGTCCAGCGCCGCCTGCAAAGCCAATGCCGCGGGCCGGCCGATGGGACACAGCCGCTCTTTCTTGCCCTTGCCCCGCACCAGGGCGGTGCCGGACAGCAGATCCAGGCGCGCATCCGTCAGCCCGCAGAGTTCGGCAATGCGCATGCCCGTGCTGTAGAGCACTTCGAGGATCGCCGTGTCGCGCAGGGCGGCATAGTCGGCGAAGCCGTCCGCCCCCTCCCGCCTGCCCGTCTCGCGGGCCTCCCGGCGCAGTCGGGCGGGCGCCTCCAGCAGGCGCAGCATTTCCTCCCGGCTGAGCACGTTGGGCAGCCGCCGCCGGGGCTTGGGCTGCTGCAGGCTGGAAAACGGGTTGCTCCTCACCAGTTCTTCGCGCACCAGAAAGCGGAAAAACGACCGCAGGCTCGACATCTTGCGGCTGGCGGTCGCCGGCGCCAGGCCGGCTTTCTGGAACGACGCCAGAAACCGCCGGGCGGCGAAGCGATCCGGCGATTTCCAGGGAAACGGCGGACGGACCTCCGCCCCCCACATTTGCGCGCAGAACTGGCCGATATCCGACAGATAGGCCGAGAGCGTGTGCTCGGAGGCGTTGCGTTCGGCCCGCAGATGGCGCACGAACTGCGCCACCGCCGGATCGTCCGCCACCCCCGCGCCGGCCGGCGCGGATTGCCGCGCCGGGCCCCGGCGGCCGGACTGCGCCTGTGTGCCCATTGGGCGGCTCCGGCCCCGTCTATTCGCCTTCCGCGGCCTTGCGCGGCTTCCGGGGGGCCCGGGGCTCGGGCAGCCCCAGGCGCTGTTTGGCCCCGGCATAGTCCGGAATCTGGGCGGCGTAGGCCACCGCCATGCGCTTCAGCGCGGAGACCTGCTTGAACGACAGCTGCCGCCGCTGTTCATACTGGCTCTTGAGCGACGCCAGGAATTCGCGGTCGTCCCACGTGCGCCCCTTGCTGGTGGTCGCCGGCCGCCATTCCTTCACCGATTCGAACAGCGCCAGAATCTCCGGAATCTGACCGTCCGCGGCTTTCGTTTCGGTTTGGACCCCCAGTTCCGCCGCCTTCTGCTCGAAACCCGGAATCTGGCTGGCGTACTTGTGCAGGATCCGGTCGAGATAGGCCACCTGGGCCGGCGAAAGACGGCGGCCAGCCTCCACCTGCTTGCGCAGCGAGGCGCAGAAATCGCCGTCATCATAGACTTTCTTGCCGAACTTGCGCGGCGGATCGAATGTCACCTGTTCCAGCAGGGCCAGCTTTTCGGGCGTTTCCTGGCGGGGGGGTTTGGCGCGCTCGAGTTCCTCCTCCGGCGCCACCAGGTTCAGCTCGCGGATCAGCTCTTCCGCCGCGGGCGACTGGCCGCGATAGCGGAACAGCAGCTTCGCCAGCGCATCCTGCTGGCGGCCGGACACCGGCCGCTTCTTCTCGGCGAACTGGCGACGCACCGACGCCACGAATTTCTCGTCGCTGTACACCGTTTTGCCGCCGCGCTTCACCGGCGGCTGCCAGGCGCTCACCGGCTCCAGCGCCGCCAGCATCTTCTCCACCACCCCGGCATCTGCTTCCGGACCCCGCGCGGTTCCCATCCAGTCGCGGAACTTCCCGTAAAACGCCGTCAGCATGTCCGTCCAGGCCACCTTGCCTTCCTCGATTTCATCGAGCTGCTCTTCCATGCCGGCGGTAAACTGCACGTCGAAGAGCGCGTCGAGGTTGGCGGCCAGGAAGTCCCAGGCCTTCATGCCCAGTTCGCTGGGCACCAGGGCCCGCTTTTCGCGCACGACATACTTGCGCCCCAGCAGAGTCGAAATGATCTGCGCGTAGGTGCTGGGCCGCCCCACCCCGTTTTCCTCCAGCACCTTCACCAGCGAGGCTTCCGTGAAGCGCGGCGGCGGCTGGGTTTCCTTCCGGTCGTTGAGCCACTCCGCCACATCCAGGGCTTCCCCCTTCTCCAGCGGCGGCAGGGGGCCTTCTTCGTCGCCGTTGCCGTTGGCCGCCTGCTCCTTTTTGCGCTGTTCGAGTCCGGACACGCGCATGAAACCCGGAAACACGATTTCCGAGGTCGTCGCCCGGAACAGAAACGTGTCCGGGCCGGCATCCGCGCCGCCGACGGCTTCCAGCTCGGCCGTGCGCTGGGCAATGCGGGCCGGGGCCATCTGGCTGGCGATGAACCGCCGCCAGATCAGGTCGTACAGCCGCCAGTCGTCCTCGTCCAGGATGCTCTTCAATTCGTCGGGCGCGCGCGCGGGATCCGTCGGCCGGATGGCTTCGTGCGCCTCCTGCGCGCTGGACCGGTTGCGGAACACGTTCGGCGTCTCCGGCAGGAAGTCCCCGCCGTGGGTCTTCTCAATGAAGTCGCGGGCCTGCTCGATGGCTTCGCGGGCGACCGTGAACGAATCCGTGCGCATGTAGGTGATCAGACCCGAGGTGATGCCATGCCCCAGATTGACGCCTTCGTACAGCTTCTGGGCGATCCGCATCGTGCGCGACGTCGAGAACCCCAGCGCGCCGCTGGCGGCCTGCTGCAGGCTGCTGGTGATGAACGGCGGGGGCGCCGATTTGCGGATTTCCTTGCGCACCACGTCGGCCACCCTCAGGGACCGCCGCTTCAGTTCGTCCATCAGACGCAGCCCCAGCGCCTCGTCCTTCACGTCGGCCTTTTCGCCGTTCAGTTTCGCCAAAGTGGCGGTAAACGGATCGCGGGGCTCCACCTGCTTGGCCGCCCGCACCCCCAGCACCCAGTAGGCCACCGGCTGGAAATCCCGGATGGACTTTTCGCGCTCGCAGACCAGCCGCAGGGCCACCGACTGCACCCGCCCCGCGCTCGAAGCCCCCGGCACCCGGCGCCACAGCATCGGGCTGACTTTGTAGCCCACCACGCGGTCGAGAATCCGCCGCGCCTGCTGGCTGTCCACGCGGCGCTGGTTGATTTCGCCGGGATGATCGAACGCCTTGCGGATGGCCGGCGCCGTGATCTCGTTGTAGGTCACGCGCAGAAACTTGTCGTCGGCATCCTTTCCGCGCAGGGCTTCGCGCAGGTGCCAGGCAATGGCCTCTCCTTCGCGGTCCGGATCGGGCGCCAGAAACACCTTTTCGACCTGGGCGGCCAGCCCCTGCAGCTCCGACAGCACCTTGGCCCGCCCCTTGATCGGCACATACTGCGGCGCAAATCCGTTCTCGAGATCCACGCCCAGGGACCGCTCCGGCAAATCCCGCACATGCCCCATCGAGGCCTTCACCACATATTCCTTGCCCAGCAGCTTGTTGATGGTCTTCGCCTTCGCGGGCGACTCCACGATCACCAGGTTCTTCGCCATGTCTTGCTTTCCTTTCATTCAAGTCCCGTCTTCCGCCGCCGGCACATCCCATTGGCGGATTTCCTCCATCAGCGCCAGCCGCCGGCCGGGCAGCCGCCGGATCACGCGCTTCATCTCCAGCTGCATCGCCACCGTCATCAGGCGGGCGGACGGCAGGTCGGCGCGCCGGATCAGCTCGTCGAAATCCAGCTCCGGCTCGTTCCAGAGCGCGCGTACAATGGCCGCTTCCGCCGGGGCCAGGGTCAGGCGCTGGCGCGCATCCTGCCGGCGCGCCAGCCGCGCCTGCTCGTCCGGCGGAAACAGAAATTCGAATTCCTTGAGAAGGTCGGGCAGATCCTCGACCAGCCGCGCGCCGTTCTGGATCAGCCGGTGGGGCCCGCGCGAGCCCTCCATGTCCACGCGCCCGGGCACCGCCATCACGCTGCGGCCCTGCTCCAGCGCCTGCTCCGCCGTGTTCATCGCCCCGCTGTTCAGCCCCGCCTCCACCACCAGCACGCCTTTGGACAGCCCGCTGACAATCCGGTTGCGGTACGGAAACGTCGTCCGGTCCGGCTCCCGCCCCAGCGGGAATTCCGTCATCAGCGCCCCGCCGGCGCAGATCTCCTCCGCCAGGGCGCGGTTCTCCGGCGGATAGAGCCGGTCCATGCCGCCGCCGAGCACGGCGATCGTGCGCCCGCCCGCCTTCAGGGCTGCCCGGTGCGCCGCCGTGTCAATGCCCCGCGCCAGCCCGCTGACGATGGTAAACCCGGCCTTGGCGGCCAGAAACGACAGCCGTTCCGCCTGCGCCGCGCCGTAGTGCGATGCCCGACGCGTCCCCACCACGGCCAGCGCCTGTTCGTCCTTCGCCTCCAGCGCGCCGCGCACATACAGGCACAGCGGCGGATCGTAAATCGCCTTCAACGGCGGCGGATACTCCGGATCCGCCGGCGTGATCAGCCGCGCCCCCAGCTTCGCCGCCGCCTTTTCTTCGCGCCCGGCATCCAGCCCGTCCCGCTGCGCCACGATGCCCTCCGCCACCTTCGGGCCCACCCCGCGGACCGCCGACAGCGCCGCACCGGACGCCGACAGGACCGCCTCCGGCGAGCCCAGCGCCTCGCACAGCGCCCGCACCCGCACGGGGCCGATGTTCCCGATCTGGTTCAGGACAATGTACGCTTCGCGAGAGGTCATGGCCGCGGATGATTCCCTTGTTCCTGCCGCACGCCCGCCCTCAGGCGTCCGGGTCCTGACGGTTGCCCGCGCCGTCGCCCAGCGGCAGATCCTCGGTCCGGTCCGGCCGCGGCGGCGCCGCGCGCCGGCGGCGCGTGTGCCGGAAGAGATCCATCTGGCCGCTGCGCAGCAGGTCGTAGTTCTTCAGAATGCGCAGAATCTGGAGCAGATCGGATTTCTCATAGGTCTTTTTCACATCCACCCGCTCGGCCAGTTCCAGCAGCATCGGCCGGAACAGAATCACCCCGTCAATGCCCTGCGAGCGCAGAAACTCCAGCGCCTCGGCGCGCGGATCGGGGTCCGTCGGCAGATCCGCCATGCACAGCACCTTCGCCGGCGCATCCAACCCCATCTCCGCCGCCGCCGCCCGCACCGAATCCGGCTCGGCAAACCGGTAGATCTCCGGGGAACTCGCCAGCATGGCCGCCGTGAAGCGCTCCGAATGCCAGCCGCGCACCGCGACGATCACGCCGGGCACCTGCGCAAGCTCCCGCGCGCCCCACAGCATGTCTTCCGGGAACGCCGCGCCGGCCTTGGCCAACGGATTCACCGCCAGCAGATCCACCTCTTCATGAATGCCCTTGGAACGGGCCACGACCTGATACTTCCGCGGCTGGCGAACCAGAAACCCCAGCGCCTCCAGATACTCCCGCACCATCCATTCATTCACCGACGCCATGCGCACACCACCTTTTCCATGCCGCTTCCAGTTCCGCGTCCGATACCGCCGCCGGCAGCTCCGCGGCGCCCAGGCGACCGGCCAGCACAAACCGCGCCCGGCCGCCCGCCGATTTCTTGTCCACCGTCATCGCCGCTTTCAACCGGTCCCACGACCATTCGCCGGACGGCGCCGCCGGCAGCCCGAACGTCCGCAGCAGGGCCGTCACCCGTTCGACCTCCTCCGCCGGCAGCCCCCGCATTTCCGCCGAAAGTTCCAGCGCATACGCCATCCCCAGCGCCACGGCTTCGCCGTGCAGCACCGTTCCATAGCCGGATGTTTTTTCAATCGCATGCCCCAGCGTATGCCCGAAATTCAATACCGCGCGCAGACCGCCCTCCCGCTCGTCGCGCGCCACCACGGCCGCCTTGAGTTCGCAGCACCGCGCCACCATGCGCTCCAGCGCCGCCGGCTCCTGCGCCCGGACCGCCGGCGCATTCGCCTCCAGCCAGGCCAGGAATGCTTCATCCAGCGCCGCGCCGTACTTGATCACCTCGGCCATGCCCGCCGCGAACTCCCGGGGCGGCAGCGTCGCCAGCGATTCAAGGTCCGCCAGCACCGCCATCGGCTGGTGAAACGCCCCCGCCAGATTCTTCCCCGCCGCCAGATTGATTCCCGTCTTGCCCCCCACGGAACTGTCCACCATCGCCAGCAGGCTCGTGGGAAGCTGAACAAACCGGATGCCCCGCATGTAGGACGCCGCCGCAAATCCCGCCAGATCGCCGACCACCCCCCCGCCCAGCGCCACCACCACGGCATTCCGATCCAGCCGGGCTTCCGCCATCCGCTCCAGCAGCCCGGACCACTCGGCGGCGCACTTGGTGGATTCCCCCGGCGGCAGCACCGCCTGGGCCCAGTCCGGCCCCAGCGCCGTCCTGACGCGGTCGCCATAGATCGCCGCCACATGGGCGTCGGTCACCACCATGCCCCGCAGGCCTTGTCCCAGCTCCGCCAGCCGGTGGAGCACCCCCGCCCCGATCCAGATGGAATACGAGCGCTCGCCCAGCGGTATCTTGACCTCACAAGCCATAACGGGGTGAGGAAATATCCCCTGCGCCCGAAATTGTCAATCCTCTTGCCGCCGGAACGGCCATCCGGGAGGATCTCCGGACCGGCGTCAGCGCTTCCGGATTCCCCACCGGGCCAGTTCCCGGGCCAGCTCCCGGCAGGACAACTGCCCCGGGGCCGTGGCGGCATCCAGCGACCCATAGGCCAGGCAGGAGCCGGCGCCGGGCAGCGCCACCCGGGAAACCGCACCGCGCGCGCCCATCCCCAGCACGCACAAGGGTCCGCTGGCTTGCGCCGGCAGCGCCAGCAGCCGCGCCAGGTCGGCGGCGGAACGAACCGTTGCGGCAATCTTCACCACGTCCGCGCCCATCTGGCGCCCCCGAATTTCCACCGCCTGCAGCGTCTTCGCATCGGGCGTTCCTTTGAAGTCGTGGAACGAACCCACCACCTGGCTCCCGCAGAGACGGGCGGCCTTGGCCACCGTCATCAGCGCATGGGCGCCGATTTCCATGTCCACCGCGGCCACCACCG
>JAHDSS010000191.1 GCA_018432565.1 Kiritimatiellia bacterium | reverse complement strand
CTGCCCTCCCGGGTCAAGTATTCCGTCGGCCTCGCCATCGAGGAACTGGCCACCAACATGATCAAGTACGGCTACGATGACGACGCCGAACACCTCATCCGCTTCACCATCTCCGTCCATCCCGATCACTTGAAAATCGTCTTCGAGGACGACGGCCACCCCTTCGATCCCACCCGCTACCCCTCCCCCGATGTCGAACGCATCGTCCGCTCCTCGCGCATCGGCGGCCTCGGCATCGAACTCGTCCGCCGCGTCACCTCCCGGATGACCTATGAACGCGACGGCCGCATCAACCGCAACACCCTGCACATCCGCCGGATGGAACCCGGCGACACCCAGGTCATCCGCCTGAATCTCTAACCCCGCAAGGCCGTCTGCATGCCCCGGCTGTATGGAGAACGTAGCTGGCAGATCCCGAACGAACTGGGCCCCGCCACCGCCATGACCCGCGAAGCCCTCGCCTGGGCCCAGGCCTTTCCCATCTCCGAACAGGCCGTCTATTCCCTCCGCCTCGTCCTCGAAGAACTGCTCTCCAACACCGTCAAATACGGCTATTCTGATCCCGATCCCCATACCATCTCCATCTGGATCTCCGTGAACAGCGACGTGATCCAGGTCGAGCTGACGGATGACGGCCATCCCTTCGATCCCACCGGCCACCCCGTGCCCGACATTCTCCGCCGCATCGAATCCGGCGTGGACGGCGGCTTCGGCATCGAACTCGTCCGCCGCATCTGCCGCCACATCGCCTATCGCCGCGATCAGCACGGCAACCGCCTCTCTGTTCACATCGGCTCTTTCGACCCCGACGAACTCCCCTCATCCGTCCCCTCCGGCCCCAAGGAATCCCCCGCATGACCACCATCCTCCGCCTGTCCGCCGCCGCCTCCCTCCTCCTGCTCCTGGCCGGATGCGCCACCACTCCCGCCAGCCGCATCCAGCAGAACCAGGAACTCTTCGACTCCCTGCCCGTCGCCGATCAGGCCCGCATCCGCGGCGGCCAGATCACCCTCGGCTATACCCCCGACATGGTCCGCATCGCCCTCGGCGACCCCCAGCGCCGCCTCGTCCGCCGCTCCGCCGACGCCGAAACCGCCGTCTGGCTCTATCTCGATACCGTCCGCCGCTACGAACGGCAGCGCGCCGACATCGATGGCCTGCTCGTCTCCGGCCCCGGCGGCATGCGCTCCATCGGCGGCAGCGCCTGGGTCAACGTCCTCCAGGAACGCGAATTCGTCCGCCGCCGCGTCGAGTTCCATAACGGCCTCGTCACCGCCATCGAGGAACCCGCCGAAGCCCCCCCCGCGCCATGAAGATCGTCTGCGCCGCCAGCGTCCTGCACGGCCGCGACGCCTTCTCTCCCCTGGGCGACGTCACCCTCCTGCCCGACCGCGACATCCGCCGCGAAGACCTGGCCGGCGCCCGCGCCCTGATCGTCCGCTCCAAGACCCGCGTCAACCGCGACCTGCTCGAAGGCACCCCCGTCGAATTCGTCGCCACCGCCACCGCCGGCGCCGACCACTTCGACATCCCCTGGCTGACCGAAGCCGGCATCGCCTGGACCGCCTCCCCCGGCTGCAATGCCAACGCCGTCGCCGAATACACCGTCACCGCCGCCGCCTGCCTCGCCCGCCGCCGCGCCGTACCCCTCGCCGGCAAACGGCTCGGCATCGTCGGCGTGGGCCAGGTCGGCTCGCGCGTCGCCCGGAAAGCCCCCCTCCTCGGCCTGCGCCCCCTCCTCAACGACCCCCCCCTCGCCCTGCAAACCAGCTCCCCCGACTATCTCCCCCTCGACGCCATCCTCCCCCAGGCCGATATCCTCACCCTGCATACCCCCCTCGCCGCAGCCGGCCCCTTCCCCACCCGCCACCTCGCCGACTGCCGCCTCGTTGAACAGCTCCGCCCCGGCTCCTGGTTCCTCAATACCTCCCGCGGCGAAGTCGCCGATCCCGACGCCCTCCAGTGCGCCCTCGACCACCACCTCCTCGCCGCCTGCGCCCTCGACGTCTGGGAGAACGAACCCGACCTCGCTGACTCCCTCGCCGACGCCGTGGACCTCCTCACCCCCCACATCGCCGGCTATACCCTCGAAGGCCTCCTCAACGGCACCCTCCAGTGCCACCGCGAACTCTGCCACTTCCTCGAAGTCGAACCCTCCTGGTTCCCCGATCCCCGCCAACTCCCCCCCGCCCCCTTCCTGCACCTCGACGCCGCCCACCGCGCCGACGACGAAGCCCTCGCCGACCTCCTCGCTGCCGCCTGCCCCATCCCCGACGACGACCAGACCTGGCGCGCCGAACGGACCGCCGCCGCCGATCCCGCCGAACTCCGCCGCCGCTTCGACCGCTTCCGCAGAGACTACACCGGCCGCCGCGAATTCGCCGCCATCCGCGTCCATCTCGACCATGCCTCCCCCGCCCTCCTCGACACCGCCGCCGCCCTCGGCTTCCAAATCTGCGCACGGCAGTAGCCAAGAAGCGGGGACTAGTGGAATGATGGAATACTGGAATGCTGGAATCATGGCCGATCGAAACCAATCTCCCGCCCCCCGCTCCTCCACCATTCCACCATTCCACCCCCCGTCCGCTGCCCGCAGGCTTTCCTCGCCATGGGCCTGGACGTGGCAGCAGAGGATTTCTTGCGGGT
>JAHDSS010000490.1 GCA_018432565.1 Kiritimatiellia bacterium | reverse complement strand
GACCTCTTGGAGAGTCGGTACGGATTCGGAATGGGATCGGAACAGCCAAAGCGGTGCCGCGGCCGTTGGCCTTGTCACCGCACTCCAAAGGGAACAGCCGGGATGGGAGGGGAGACAAACTACGAAAAGCGCGAAATGCGCGAAAATCCGTCCCGTTGGGCCGGGCTGCGGCGGGTGCGCCCGGGGGGGGGGGGCTTACAAGTGGCGGCGGGCGAGGTGGCGGAGGGTCTGCAAGTCTCCAGCGATCAATGCTTGTTTCTTGGCGCGGGACCAGCCTTTCAGCTGGCGTTCGCGGCGGATGGCTTCGATTTCAGTTGGAAACGCCTCCGTCAAGACCACCTGATCGGGCGGTTGCTGCGCCGTGTGGCGTGCGCCGGCACCCGAGCGATGGCGGACGAATCGCTTTTCCACGCTGCCGGTGTGGCCGACATAAAAGGAACCGTTGGAGCAATGCAGGATGTAGACAAACCAGGTCATGGTTAAATTCGGCCCTTCGACTCGCCAAGCTCGCTCAGGGCATTCGACGTGTTCTCTCCGAGTGGCCTGCCATGAGCAAGTGAGCGGAGCGAACGCGTCAGATGTCCTTCGACTCGCCAAGCTCGCTCAGGGCATTCGACGTGTTCTCTCCGAGTGGCCTGCCATGAGCAAGTGAGCGGAGCGAACGCGTCGAATGGCGGAGAGAGAGGGATTCGAACCCTCGGTACCGGTTGTTACCAGTACGACGGTTTAGCAAACCGTTGCTTTCGGCCACTCAGCCATCTCTCCGTACAGGGTGGGGGTAAGGTAGGGGATGGCGGCGGTTTGGTCAAACGGGAATTGCTCAGCCTTCGCCGGTGATTTCGCGCAGGACGTCTTCGAGGGTGATGAGTCCGATGACTTCGTAGCGGTCGTCGGTGACGAGGAAGAGGGGGAGGCGGGTGACGCGCATGCGGGGCAGGAGGTGGTCCACGGGGAGATAGGAGGCGACGAGCTGGGGCGGGCGCATGTAGTCGGCGGCGGTCTTGCCGCCGGGGGAGTCATCGGCGAGGAGGTCGAAGACGTGAACGACGCCGACGAAGGCCTGCTGGGAGGGATCGTACACGGGCAGGCGGTTGAATTCGCGGCGGCGGGCGAGGTCGAGGATTTCCGTGGCGGTGGCGGTGACGGGGACGAAGGCCATTTTCTCGCGGGGGGTCATGAGGGCGCCGCAGGTCTTGTGGGTGAGGTCGAAGACGCCGTGGATCATCTGGGATTCGTGGGAGGTAAGGACGCCGGAGCGGGCGCCTTCGCGGGCGAGGTGCAGGAGTTCTTCGCGGCTGACGAGCATTTTGCCTTCGACCTGGCGGCCGGCGCGGCGGGGCATGAGCCCGCGGAGGATGGCGTTGACGAGGAAGGTGACGGGATAGAGGATCCAGGCGGCGGTTTTCAGCAGGCCGGCGAGGGGGAGGACGCGGCGGGCGGGGGCGGCCTGGAAGAAGGCCTTGGGGATGTATTCGCAGCCCACGAGGATGAGGGTGACGAGCAGGACGCCGGCGGCGGCGGCGCCGAGGGGGCCGTAGAGGCGGTGGCCGATGGCGGCGGCGAGGACGGAACTGACGACGTGCAGGAGATTGGTGGCGATGAGGGTGGTGCCCAGCAGGCGGTCGGGATGGGCCAGGAAGTGGCGGATGGTCTGGGCGCCGGGGACCTGGCGGCGGACGAGATGCTGGAGCCGCAGGCGGTTGATGGCGATGATGCCGGTTTCCATGCCGGCGAAGAAGGCGGCGCCCAGCAGGCAGGCCAGCAGCAGGATGAGCTGGGAGGCGATCATGCGGGGCCTGCCTTGGGCGGGTCGAGCTTTTCGATGTGCGCGAGGGTGACGCGCAGGCGGATGGTCTGCATGACGCGCACGCGCACGCCCTGGGCTTCGACGACATCGTCCTGACTGGGGACGGCGCCGAGGCGTTCGGTGATCCAGCCGGCGAGGCGGTCGGAGGTCTCGGCGTCGAGGTCGAGGCGGAGCTTGCGGTTGATTTCCTCGAGGGAGATGTTGGCGTCCACGAGCCAGGCGTAGGGGCCGGCGGACTGGAAGATGGGGCGGGGCTTGGAGAGCTCGTTGTAGATGTCGCCGGTGATTTCCTCGAGGATGTCGCCGCGGGTGACGAGGCCGGCGACGCCCCCGTACTCGTCCACGACGATGGCGATGCGGATCTGGTCTTTCTGGAAGCGGCTGAGCAGGCGGTTGAGGGGGACGCCTTCGGGCACGAACACGGGGGGCAGGGTGGCGGCGGCGACGGAATGGGCGGGGTCGAGCAGGAATTTGCGGACGTTGAGGAACCCGGCGATTTCGTCGAACTGGTCGCGGTAGAGGATGAGGAAGTTGCGGCGGGACCGGCGGGCGATGGCCACCGGATCTTCGTCGGGGTCGTCGAGATCGATGCCGATGAAATCGACGCGGGGGGTCATGACGTCGGAGGCGTGGAGGTCTTCGAGGTCCACGATGGCCTTGATCATGGCGAGTTCGTCGGCGTTGAGGATGCCTTCCTCGCGGGAGATGTCGAGGACGGTTTCGAATTCCTCCTCGGAGAGGGTTTTGCCGACGGGGCGGAAGAGGTGGGCAAGGCGGCGGCTGGCGCGGTCGAGGGCGGCGCGCGGGGGGGCGAGAAGGAGTTCGGCGGCGCGCAGGACGGGGGCATAGACGCGGGCGAGGGCGGCGGTGTAGAACAGGCCGAGGTTTTTGGGGCCGATTTCGCCGAAGAAGACGAGCAGGAGGGTGATGGCGGGGATGGCGACGAGTTCGCTGTAGGCGGGGGTCCAGAGGCGGGCGAGGGCGTAGCCGACGTTGGAGAGGCTGATGTTGACGAGGGTGTTGCCGATCAGGATGGTGGAGAGCAGGCGGGTGGGCGAGGCCAGGAGCTGGCGCAGGCGCTCGCCGGTGGCGGCGTGTTTTTCGCCGATGCGACGGAGCTGGATGGGGTCAATGGAGAAATAGACGGTTTCGGCGCTGGAGAAGAAGGCGGAGCACGCCAGCAGCAGCAGGAACAGAATGACCAGCAGGGTCGCCATCACCGGCGCCTTCCGGCGGGAGGTTCTTCGGGGTCGTGGGCTTCAGGTTTCACTTTTCGCATTCGAATACGGGGCGTATAGTAAAGGGTCATGGTCAAAATATCCATCACAACTTCCCGGCGGACGGAATGGGTGCCGGTGACGCGGGCGATCCAGCGGGCGCTGGAGGGGGGGGCGGCATGGGACGGGCTGGTGCATGTGCACTCGCCGCATACCACGGCCGGGGTCACCGTGAACGAGCAGGCGGACCCGGACGTGGCGGCGGACATGGAGAAGGCCTTTGCCAAGCTGATTCCCTGGAACGCGGGCTATGCCCATGCGGAGGGCAATTCGGCGGCGCATATCCAGACGGCATTGGTGGGCACGTCGGTCCTGGTGCCCGTGAAGGCGGGGCGCCTGGCCATGGGCACCTGGCAGGGGATTTTTCTGTGCGAATTCGACGGACCGCGGACCCGCGAACTCTGGCTGACGCCGGTGAAGGAGGCGTGATGAGGGGACAG
>JAHDSS010000169.1 GCA_018432565.1 Kiritimatiellia bacterium | reverse complement strand
TTATAGGCAAGCCAAACGAAAACCCTCATGGCCACCAAAAACACCAAAAGACACAAAGACTACATCGCATTGGTTGTTGATTTCCATTCAAGGCTCCCCTTTTTGTGGCTTCTCGTGTTTTTTTGTGGCCCTGCTTCTTTGGTTGCGGCTCCGCCCCTCTGTACTATCTGGCCACTAATTCATTTTCGGGCTTGCTGTTAACCTGTCATGTTTTCCTGTTGTTTCCTGTTTTCCTGCTTATCCCCCTCTCCATTTTCATGAGTTCATGAGTTCTGATTAATTTGGTTGCGGCTCCGCCGCGCTGGGTTCTCTGTGGTGAAAGGTCTTCGATTTTCCCCTGAACCCCGAACCCAGCCCCGCCCGGCAAGAGCCATCGACTCTCGGGGACTGCGGCGGGCGCTCAGGGGCCGTCGTAAACGGCGCGCGGGGGGCGCGGCGGCAGGACGCGGCCGGTCTTGCGCGCATGGGCGAGATCGGCGGCGGCATCCGGATCCACCCACCACAGCTGGTACGCGCTGCGCTCGTCTCCGTATTTGCCCAGCGGAGCGTCGGGCATGCCGAATTTGTTCCACCACAGCAGGCGGGTGTCGTTCTTGTTCCAGAGCAGAATGTAGGGAACCTCCCGCGCGAGAATCGCGTCAATCTCCCGCACCATCGCGTGGCGCTTCTGCACGTCGAACTCCGTGCGCTGCGCCTCGATCAGGGCATCCACCTCCGGATGCCCGAAGCCGGTGATGTTCTGCCCCGACGGGCGGGCGCCCTCCCGGGAATGCCACATGCTTTCCGGATTCTTGAACAGCCCGGCGCTCCACGCCGCCCACGTCAGGTCGAAATGATACTCGTCCATGTCCTTGGACCACGCCGCCCAGTCCTTCTTGTCCACCACCAGCTCGATGCCGACATCCTTGAGGTCCTCCTGGAAGATCGCCGTGAACTTGTCGTCGGTGCCCCCGCGCGACAGATAGCGCAGCCGCAGCGGCCGGCCGTTCTTCATCAGAATCCCGGCGGCCGGATCGGCCTGCCAGCCGGCCTCCGCCAGCAGGGCGCGGGCGGCCTCCTTGTCGAAAGCGAAAAACGGATTCGTGCAGACGTTCGCCGCGTCGTAGAGATCCTCGTAGTAGGACCGGTGCAGGAAGTAGGCGTTGTGCATCAGCGTCGCGTTCATTTTTTCGCGGTGGTACAGATGCGCCAGGGCCCGGCGGACGCGCAGATCGTCCAGCGGCGGCCGCCGCCGGTTCAGTGCAATGCCCTGGAACCCCACCGGCTTCTTGTTCTCGATCTCCTGCTTCACGATCCAGTGCCGGTCGTAGGCTTCGCCCGAGGTCCGGTTGGCCCACACGTGCGCCGTATAGACGGGGAAGACATCCATCTCTCCCTTCTTGAACGCCTCGAAGGCGTTTTCGCGGTCCTCGAAGAACCGGAAACGCAGGCGGTCGAAATTCGCCACGCGGCGGAACCGCGGCAGGTCGGCGGCCCACCAGTCCGGCCGCCGCTCCAGCGTCACCTGCAAGCCCTCCTGGAGCCGCCCCAGCCGGTACGGGCCCGACACCACCGGAAACTCGAAGTTCTGCAGGTTGAAGTCCTTCCCCTCGAAGGCGTGCTTCGGCAGCACCTGCAGCCCGGCCAGTTCCAGCAGGTTCTGCCAGTGCTCCTCCTTGGCGACAAACCGGATGGTCGTCTCGTCGAGCACCTCGGGCGGCCCGAACCGCTCCAGCCCGATCTTGTGCGGCCCGGTCAGATTTTTCGGGTCCATCACCGCCTCGAACGTCCAGCGCACGTCCTCGGCGGTGACCGGCCGGCCGTCGCTCCACCGCGCCTGCGGGTTCATCGTGAACGTGAACGTGCGCCGGTCGTCGCCCAGCACGCAGCGCGACGCCAGCAGCGGTTCGAGTTCCAGCGTCAGCGGATGCTGGCTCATCAGCGTCTCGTAGAACAGCCCGAACAGCTCCGCCGACATTGTGTTCTGGTCGAGATAGTAGTTGAAGCTCTTGGGATACGGCCCCATGAACGCCGCCAGCTGCCCCCCCTTTTCCGCCCGCTCCGACGCCAGCGGATTCGGCGCCTCCGCCCAGCCCTCGCGCGGAAACACCTCCTCCGCGAAGGACCCCACCGCCCACACCGCGAGCACACCGACGCACATCCACTTGTTCATATCCACAGTATCCGCCACTCTGCCGGGCTTGGAAAGCCGGAACCCGCCCGGATGGAGAGAGGCACATCCGCGATTGGATGTCGCCAGAATGGGCCCCATGTAGCGCGGGGCTCCCGTCCCGCCCCTCCCCCAGACCCCCACGCCCTTGCGGCGTGGGTGAATCAGTTCCGAAATACGGGTCGCGGCCAGAAAAGCGCGGTCGTGCCCGCGCACTCCAAATGCCCAATTTCACGGATCGGGGATGTTGGAAATCATGGCTTGACCCTCATTCCGGCCTTGGCGGCAAGGGTCTTTTGGCGGGCATCGAAGGTGTAGAAGGTTTTTGCGCCCAAGGCGGCGGCGGAGGCGATGTGCAGGACATCCAGCGCGCGGGTCCCGGTCTTGCCGGTGTGGGCGGCGCTCAATGCTTCCGCTTCGGCAAAGACTTCGGCCCATGAAACGGGGGTTTCCGCCAGCACGCCGGTCTTGGTGTCGGCTTCGATCTGTTCCAACAGCCGTCGGTATTCGCCCTCGGCAATGTCGCCGCGAAAAACGGAAAGCCGCAGGGCGTTGCGGAGTTCAAAGCGCTGCAAGGGAGTGAAGAGCAATGCGCCGGTGAACGCGGCGGCGAGTTCGGCGGCGCGGGAAGTGTTCGCATCTTGGGCGTAGAGCGAGAAAAGAAAACTGGAATCGGTGTAGACTACCATCGGCTTTCCTCCCGCTCCCGCAGCACGGCATTGGGAATGATCCGGTCGCCGAAGATGGCCTTGGCGCGCGCGGCGAAATCGGGCATTTTGAACTTGGCGGGCGTGGCCGGGGCGCGCGGGGGGCAGATGCGGGCGACGGGGCGGGTCCGGTTCAAGACCGTGACTTCCTCCCCATCGGAAACCCAGGAAAGCACGGTGCGGAAATCGTGGCGGACTTGGCGGATGGTGGCGGTTTTCATGTGACACAATATGTATCACATTCGCGCCAATGTCAAGCAGGGGCGGCGGCCAGAAAAGCGCGGTCTGTGCCCGCGCACTCCAAAGGCCCAATTTCTTCACGTATACACCGAATCGCAGATGCGCCCGGCATGCCGTCCAACCCATCGGGGCATTGACGGCGGCACGGTACGGGTGCAAGATGCGGCCATACAGGAAGGGCACCATGAGCGAACAAGAAGCGGCCCAAGAAGGAACCAAGCTGCTTGCCAAAACGCTGACCTTTGGGCTGGGCAACCCAATGGGATTCAAGTCGAAAGGCAGTGTGCTCGTTGAATTGACCGAAGACCAGCGGAAGGCAATCTACAACGGGCTTCGGGATGCGTCGACAGTCGTGGCCCGGATCATCAACCTGCTGAACAGCCGCGAATACATCCGCCAGATAATGAAGGTGCCAGAGGAACTGGTTGCCCAGTTCAAGCCCAACTACTCGCTGGTCAAAGGACCGCTCAAGCGGCTGGGAATCGAGGAAGCCGAGCAAGTGGCGGGTTCCGTATTGAGCCAGACTTTCGCGCTGGGGGTGAAGCCAGATTTTCAAGGCGAACACGGGAAGGGGCTTCTTCTGAAGGGAGAACGGCAGATCCCCCTGCACCGCACCGATGGCACGCACCCGATTCCGCAACGGGCGACCGAAACCCGGCTGTTCCAAGTGGAGAAGAATTTCTATGTGGCGATGCAGGTCTTTGCGGAAACGTGGGCGAAGAAGCAGGAATTGCCTTCCGGCTGGCTCGCGTTTCCCATTAAGGTAAAGCCCCGCGACAAGACAATGGCGGGCCAGTTGCTGAAGACGATTGGCGGCGAGTGGAAGCTGAAGAACTCCCGGCTGATGCGGAATCCCCGCACGGGCGGAAACCGTTGGCTCGGGCAGATCGTCGTGGCCTTCGCCCCCGAGCCGTTCAAGAAAATGACCCGGAGCGTCGTGATGGGCATCGACCTCGGCGTGAACGTCCCCGCCTGTCTGCATATCAGCGAGAATGGCAAGCCCCTTCCGTGGGCCATGATGGTGGGCCGGGGTCGCGATATGCTCAACACCCGCAACTTGATTCGGAGCGAAATCGTCCACATCATTAAAGCGCTTAAGAGCAAGGATTCCCCGCTGGACGGCAAGGCGCGGGCCATCTACCGCGACAAGCTCCGCGATTTGCGTAAACGCGAAAGGCGCGTGATGAAGATGGCCAGCCAGACGGTGGCGGCGCGGATCGCGGACACGGCCAAGAGGCACGGCGCGGGGACGTGGCAAATGGAAGACCTATCGCCGGACATAAAGACCGACCAGCCGTGGCTTGCGCGGAACTGGGCGCCGGGAATGCTGCTGGATGCCGTTCGCTGGCAAGCCCGCCAATGCGGCGCGGAACTGGTGATGGTGAATCCAGCATACACTTCCCAGCGGTGCGCGAGGTGCGGGCATATCGATCCCCAAAACCGCCCGAAACAGACCGACTTCAAATGTATGGCTTGCGGCCACGAAGACAATGCTGATAAGAATGCGGCACGGAATCTCTCGGTGGTCGGCATTGAGAAGCTGATCGCGGATTTCAAGGCTCCGAATGGAGCAGTACAGTAGGCGCGGACACTGAACGGTGTCTTTTCCTGCTGAAAGGTCAGCCCGTGTGACCTATGGGGCTGGATTGCGACTTCGGGAGCGCAAACAGACCCAGAAGATGCCTTCGGGCATCAACCGCCCTGCCAGGACGGGGCGCAATTCACACTACGCTTATAGCGCGAACCTGTAGTGGGCATGACAATGCCGGGAGGTTCGCGGAAGTTGGAAAGATTGGAGTTGCGGCGGATCGACGCGATTTTGAAGGCAGAATGAGGCCGGGATCGGCCAGGTTCGCGGCAACGGGCCAATGGGCCGGTGAAACGCAGGACGTTGCGGTTTCACCCTTCCAATTTGCGCGTGGGCGTGAGTTGGGGGTGCTCATACCGCAAGTCGTCCACCAGAACCCGGCGCTTCCAATTTGCGCGTGGGCGTGAGTTGGGGGTTGCCCACGATCCGGTTTCTGGTTGTGCCGGGTCTTCCAATTTGCGCGTGGGCGTGAGTTGGGGGCGTGAGGTTGCCGAAGGCGTCCTCGACAAGCTATCTTCCAATTTGCGCGTGGGCGTGAGTTGGGGGCGTGCGATTGTTGTGAACGGATGCGCTGTTGCCGGCTTCCAATTTGCGCGTGGGCGTGAGTTGGGGGATCGCGCCGGTGAATGATGCGCCTTTGTCATGGGGGGCTCGTCGGGGCAGACCGTCCGCGGAAATCATGAAAATTCAACGATAAACGGACGGGGCGGAGCTCAACCAGCCAAAAACAGCATTTTTTGAAGGAATTTTGGCCCATTTTAGCCACTTTGGGGCAATTTTACTCGATTTTTGATCATTTTTCAGGTTTTTTGACCCACTTTTCCCGAAAAAGGTCCTTCAAGCGGTCGGCCCGTGATTGATATCCAGGATCCCAGCAGCCGGCCGGGTCACGACCCGGCCTACAGTCGATCCCAAACCAAACAGCCGGTCTCTCGCCAAGAACGCGAAGGACGCCAAGAATCTCTGTGACCCTCTGTACTACTATCCATCAACTTCTTGTTATTCATGCACGTTTTTCGTTCCGACACATTGCCCACATTTAAGCTGAAATGCTTATTTTCATGGGCAAGCCAAACGAAAACCCTCATGGCCACAAAAAACACCAAAAGACACAAAAACTAATTGGATCGCAAAACTCGTCTCCCTAACCACATCGCAAAGTTTGTTGATTTCCATTTAAGGCTCCCCTTTTTGTGGCTTCTTGTGTTTTTCGTGGCCCTGCTTCTTTGGTTGCGGCCCCGCCGTCCCGGCTCTGCAAGAGGTCGGGATCCGTAGCTGACTCCGGCTGTTCATTTCGAGCATTTCGTGGCTTTCGTAGTTTCTCCGCCCGCCCTGCCCTCACTTGAATATTGGATATTGAATTTGAATATTGAACATTGAATCTGTTCCTGTGTTTCCTGTTTTCCTGCTTATCCCCCTCTCCGTTTTCATGAGTTCATGAGTTCTGATTAATTTGGTTGCGGCTTTGCCGCGCTGTGCGCTCTGTGGTTCAATCCTCCGCGCCCAGCGGGCGCGGCTACAGTTCGACCGGCTTCATTTTCGAGTTTGCTGCT
>JAHDSS010000343.1 GCA_018432565.1 Kiritimatiellia bacterium | reverse complement strand
TTTTGGGGGGGATTTTCGGGATTCGGGCAGGCCGAGCGTGCGGCAGAGCCGCCGAGAGGCCCGAGGATCGAATCGCCCGCCCCCCCTTCCGAACCGCCCACGGCTTTGCGGCCCGCCTGCGGCGCTCCACTTCCCGACCCCAGTACTCGGCTAGAAAAAATCAGTTTTGAACCGACCTTTTTGTGCCAATTCCGCAATTCGTCCAGATTCTCCGTCTGCGCGTCGTACTTTGCTTGTCGCGACGCGGTTATGAAATCCACCAGAGTTTTGAACCGACCGCCCACTTGTTCCCCATAATGGGCGATGGAATCGGCCAGCGCCGATTTCTCCAAGGTCAATTTTTCCTTCATCGCGGTGAAATCGCCCCGCTCGATGTCGCCGTCGATGAACGCTTGCAACAGGCGTTCCAGACGGGCGGAAATCCGTGCGAGGTCCGATTTCTGACGCTCCACCAAGCCAGCCTGCGCCGCCTGATCCGCCTCGATCCAGCGATCCACCTCCGCCAGCATCAAGGCCGCTGCCTCGTCGGAAATCGAGACCCTCCGGATGCTCGCCCGTAGCAACTGCGTCAGCGCCTCCTCGCGGATCGTCTTCAAATCGCAGGGACCGCGCCGCTTTCCGCAACGGTAGTACGGGTGCCCGCCCTGGACATCGGAAGTGATCGCGCATCCGCACTCGTGGCAGACGATCAAGCCACGGAACGGAAAGCGGCTATGCTTCACATAGCGGCCCCGGCCATTTCGTTTCAAGCCCTTCTGAACCCGCTCGAACAAATCGCGCGGAATCAACGGCGGGTGCTTGCCCTCGTAGATTTCCCCGCTGAACCGAAAAAGGCCGATGTAAAAGGGATTCGTTAGAATGTCGCGAACCTTGCTCGCCGCCATCGGTTTATTGCGCACTCCGAGGAAACCCCAACCCGTCACCGTCTTGGCAAGGCTCGCGTAGGTATAAGCGCCCGTCGCGTAGGCCTCGAACATCTTGCGGATGAACAAGGCCCGCGCCTCGTCGATCACGATGGCCCGCGTTTGCTTGTCGTTGCGGTATCCCGGCGGCGGCATGTTCGGATAGATGCCCTCGCGCAGTTTTTTGCGGAGTCCGCGCCGGATGTTCTCGGAAAGATTGTCCACATAGTATTTCGACTGACCGAAGGCGATGCTCAGCATGAACTTGCCTTGGGGAGTGTTCTCAAACCAAAAGGTGGGGAACTTCAAGGCGGATACCTTGCCCGTGTCGAGGGCATAGACGATCCGCCCGCCGTCCACCGAATTGCGCGCCAAGCGGTCGGGATGCCAGGCCAAAATCCCTTGCGCCTCGCCTTTCTCCATCGCCGCCAGCATCTCGTTGAAGACAGGCCGCCCCGGCTCCTTCGCCGTCTGCGCTTCGATGTATTCGCGGACGACTTGAAGCCCTTCCTTCGTCGCCAGCATGCGCAATTCGTCCAACTGCGCTTGAATCGAGAGGATTTGCCGCTCCTCGTCGTCCGTGCTCTTCCGCGCATAGATGAAGTATTTCATGGCCCGCCCCTCCTTGGAATGTACAATTCTCGTGTGTAGTGTAATATGCACCATTCTGATGTTCTTGCAAGTATGAAAAGACCTATCCCAAAAGAGTGTCGTAAATTCGGAGCCGCTGTCCGATCTCGTCGCCGTGCCTTGAGCCTGTCCCAGGAGGAATTTGCGGAAAAGGTCGATTGCCACCGGAATTTCGTCGGGCGGATCGAACGCGGAGAGCAAAACCCAACCGTGGATACCCTTTTGAAGGTCGCCAGGGCCTTGCGCTGCAAGATCAGCGACTTGTTTTTCGAAGCGGGTCTATAGGCTGTTTTCCGCCCGCAAGCGGTGGCGTGGCGAGGACACGAGCCGCCAGAACCGGTTGCGGGCCTTGAGCCTGCCCGGAAATCTATGACGGCCGTGACGCGGGAAGATTTTGGCGAGTCCGCAAGGCGCGGGGGCGGCGGGGTATTCCTGCCGGACTATCCCCCGCCCGCGCAACACAGCGGATCGTCAAAAGATC
>JAHDSS010000242.1 GCA_018432565.1 Kiritimatiellia bacterium | reverse complement strand
TCAACGCCATGCGGGCGCTGAGCACGCGCAACGACGATCCGCAGGCGGCCAGCCGTCCCTTTGACAAGGACCGCGACGGGTTCATCATGGCGGAAGGCGCCGGGATCATCGTGATCGAGGAGTACGAACATGCCAAGGCCCGCGGGGCGCGGATCTACTGCGAGCTGGCGGGGTTCGGGTGCACGGGCGACGCCTATCACATCACGGCGCCCGACGAGACGGCGGAAGGCCCGGCGGGCGGGATGAAGCTGGCCATGCAGGACGCCGGGCTGACGCCGGCGGACATTGACTACATCAACGCGCACGGCACCAGTACGCCGCTGAACGATTCCGGCGAGACCAAGGCCATCAAGCTGGCCTTGGGCGAGGAGCGGGCGCGGCAGATCGCCGTGAGCTCGACCAAGAGCATGACCGGGCATCTGCTGGGGGCGGCCGGCGGGGTGGAATCGGTGGCCTGCGCCCTGGCGATCCGCGACGGCGTGCTGCCTCCGACGATCAACTACACCACGCCCGACCCGGAATGCGATGTCGACTACGTGCCCAACGAGGCGCGGAAGGCGCCCATTCGCGCCTGCCTGAACAATTCGCTGGGGTTCGGCGGCCACAACGCCACGCTGTGCTTCAAGGCGCTGTAGGCGTGCTGAAAACCATTGACGGGGCGGGTATTCAGGCCGTAAGGTGAGCGGCAAGAGTCAACCAGCACCGGAGGTTATCCCATGGCCGAAGACAACGAACTCAAGCCCCTGGACATCAGCGCCGTCAAGTCCTCGACCTCCCGCATTGATTTGAGCAAGGCGACGATACCGGGGTCGCCGGCCTCCGGCGGCATCCGGATCGGGGCCAATGCGAAGAAGGCGACGTCGCGCATCGACATCAACGCGATTCCCGGCGCGGCGAAGGCGCAGACGTCGCGGATGGGGCTGGGGGCGATGCCGCCTCCGGACAACGACATCTACAAGCGGCGGACCACGCTGCTCGACACCAGCAAGATTCCGCTGTCGTCCTCGCCGGCGGCGCAGCCTCGAACGATCCGCATCGGCAACCGTCCGACGGTCCGGGTGACGGCCGGCGGGGCGCCGTCCACGTTTTCTCCGGGCCGCCCGAGCGAAGAGGGGGCGGCGGAAGCGCCGTCCGGCCGTCCGACGATCAAGCTGAAGCGTCCCGGCGGGGCGTCCATCACGGTGCCGAGTTCCGGCGGGTCTTCGCTGTCGCCCGAGCCGATTTTCACGATTCAGGAAGAGGAAGGTCCGGGAGGGGTCTGGGCGGTTCTTTCTCTCGTGTCGCTGCTGGTGCTGATCGGGCTGGTGGCGGTGCAGGTCATGACGATGAACGGAGCGGCCTATTAGGCGTTTCCGGCGTTTGGCGGGCGGCGACAAGGGGGCGGTTGCATTCCGCGGGGGGATGCCGTAGGATGTGAATTGCGGGGGCGACCGGTTTCGACGTGCCAGTTGAAGCATCGGTTGCGCGCCGAGGACCCCGGTTGGCCTCGTTAAACACCCGGGAAAAAACACAAAAGCCAACGACGAATTGGCCTTCGCGGCGTAAAGTTCCGCGACGTTCGGCCGCTCCTGCCTGCGGGGCGGATCCGGGCGTCATGAGCAGGCTGGCGACCCGTGCCGGGCAACCGGGCGCGGGAGCGAGAACCCACAGGTTGATTGCGGTGCCGCTGGCCTGTCCGTGGGCAGGCGGCATGGCGAAACTCAATTACGGACTACGCGCGTAGACGCTGATGCGACGCTTGTGCGGACGCGGGTTCGACTCCCGCCGCCTCCACCAGTTTCGCGAACCCCGCGGCCCCCGGAAACGGGGGCCTTTTTTATACCGGGGGGTCAGTAGATTTCGTCGCCTTCTTCCCGGGTATAGAAGAGGTCGAGGGGGGGGCGGGCGCTGGCGGCGGTGGCGGCGGGATCCAGCAGGACGTGTTCGGCCTCGCGGCGGAAGCGGTCGGCGGATTCCTCCATGGCGTTGATTTTTCCGCGCACGCCGGAATCCGTCACCAGTTGCATGACCTCGCGGAACAGGAACGGCGAGCCGTAGAGGGGCTGGCATTCGCAGAGGATTTTGCAGGCGACCATGCGGTCGAAGCGGTCGAAGGCCAGCTGCCGGCGGACCTTGGCGAGGGGCTTGAGCACGTAGTCGATTTCCTCCTGGTGGTCGGGATGGGTCAGCAGGTAGTGCTTCTGGCGGTAGATGGCGTCGTCGAGGGCGGCGGTGATGTCCGGGGGCAGATCGTCTTTCACCACGATGATGAGGTCCAGGTCCGAGCCGCGCACCAGGCGGCCGGAGCTTTTTTCGGGGCGGGGGACGCGGTGGGCCATGCCGTAGGTGATATCGCCGGCGATCATGAACGCGGCGTCCCGCAGCAGCCTCGGTTCGTCCGGGAGCGCGGCCAGGGCCATGCAAACGCTGTCGCGGGTCAGATTGAGTTTGTCGGCGGAGATGCGGGCGGCGTCGCGTTCCAGGGCGGCGGCGCGGGTTTCGATGGCGTGTTCCTGGCCGTCCAGCCCGATGAGGGTATAGGTGAGGAATTCGCGTCGGATGGAGGGCGACAGGCGGGCGTAGCCGTCCACGGCGTGATCCAGGCGCAGGTAGCGGCGGCCGGTGGTGCGGAGCCGGAGACCGGGTGCATGGCAGCGGCGCCACAGCGACAGGATGTCGTCGAAGCCGCCGGCCGTCGCCAGTTCCGCACCGGTCAGGGGGCCGCGGGTCGTCAGGAGATTCGCCAACTCAGAATCCATGTCCGCAGTATGGAGAACGGACCGGCGTTTGGGGAGTCTGAATTGGGGCCGGTTGCCGGCCGGTTGCCGCTTGAGTCCCGGGGGCATCGGCGGTACAAGGGAGGCGTCCGTGCGAGGCAGGAGGCGGTGCGTGGAGTATTGGCTGGACGAAACAGTGCCGTGGGCGGCGGGCGGCTTGCGGCCGTCGCGGCGCCGCGCCATGGTCGGCATTGCCATTCCGCTGGTGGCCGGCACGGCGGCGGGCATCGCGCTCCCGCTGCCGCCGCTGGTTTTCTGGACCATTGGCGCGTTGCTGCTGCTGCCGCTGCTGGTCTGGGTGAGGCGTCCGGGTTCGACCGCCGGGCTGATGCTGGCGCTGTTCTGCCTGGTGGCGGCGCACGCCCGTCAATCTCTCTCCCCGAGTCCCGCGCTGTCCCTGGCGGTCCTGATGCCGCGGCCCGTGGAATACATCCAGTTCGTGGCGATGGCGACGGAAGACGCGGTGCCGCGGCCGGCCCGTCCGGGCCAGGCGCCGTCCGCGGTGGTGCACGCGCGGATCGAGGGGATCAACCGCGACGGCGGTTGGCGGCAGGCGGACGACGCGATCCGGATCGTGCTGCGGGGCGAACCGTCCGGCCGCCGCCTGCCGCGCTATGGCGAGCGCTGGCGGATGCGCGGCGTGGTGCGTCCGGCGGTGCCCCGCCGGTCCGGGCTGTTCACCCTTCCGGAAAACCAGGCGGTGGTGGATCCCGACCGCCTGTTTTTCCTGGAGGCCGGGCGGGGAAATCCGCTGAAGGCGGCCTGCCTGGGGTTCCGGCGGAAGGCCCGGGCAATTCTAGCGCGGGGGCTGGAGGATTATCCCGACGAGCGCGGCCTGCTGCAGGCCCTGCTGCTGGGCTATCGCGAGGATCTGCCGGCGCTGCTTCGCCAGGATTTCGCGGTGACCGGCACCGTGCATATCTTCGCCATCTCCGGGGCCCATGTGGGCATGGTGACCATGCTGCTGATGGTGTTGCTGCGGTCCCTGCGCCTGCCGCGCCCGCATTGGTTCTGGGTCGTGACCCCGCTGCTGGCCGGATACACCGTCGCCACGGGCGCCGCCACCAGCGCGGTGCGCGCGTGCGTCATGGCCTCGCTTCTGCTGGCCGCGCCCATGCTGCGGCGCAAGCCTGACGCGGTATCCGTCCTGGCGGCGGCGGCCTGCGCCATTCTCGCGGCGGCGCCGGGGCAGCTGGGGGATCTCGGCTTTCTGCTGTCGTTCACCGCCGTGGCCGGCCTGATCGCCGTGCAGCCGGTGTTCGATGCCTGGGCTGTGAAAACGTTCCGCGGCGATGCCTGGCAGCTGCCGCGGGAAGAGCTTCCCGAAGACCGGCGCATGCGCGAAGCCGGCCTGACGCTGACCCGGTTCGGCACGGTGAGCGTATCGGCCTGGATCGGGACCTCGCCGCTGACGGCGGTTTTCTTCAATCTGGTTTCTCCGGTGGCCCTGGGGATGAATCTGCTGGTGATCCCGACGGCGTTTCTGATCCTGCTGTCGGGGGTGCTCAGCCTGCTGGCGGCGCCGCTGTGGAGCGGGGGATCGGAGATCTTCAATCACTCGGCGCGGGTGTGGGCGCAGGGGCTGGCGGGGCTGATCCGGTGGGCGGCCTCGGTTCCGGGCGGGCATTGGTTTGTCCGGGCGCCGCCGATGGCCGGGGTGGCGGTCTGGTATGTCGTCCTGACGGCCGCCGCGGTGGCGGCCCGGAGAGTGAAGGGCGCGCTGCCGGCCGGGCTGCTGGTGCTGGCGGCGCTGGCGGTTGGCTGGGGGGTGCGCGAAGGCCGCCGGGTTCGCGTCGCGGTGCTGGATGCGGGGGAGGGCAATGCCGTGCTGGTGCAGGCGCAATCCGCCCGCTGGCTGGTGGATGCCGGCCCGGCGTACCGCGCCGACCGGACCCTGCGCCAGTTGCGCGCAGAGGGCGTCAACCGGCTGGAGGCGCTCGTGCTGACCCACTCCGATGCGGAGCATATCGGCGCCGCACCGCATCTTTGGAGGGAAATCCCCGTGAAGGAATTGTGGCTGCCGGTTCGAACCTGGCCCACGCCCACGCTGCGCGCCATGCTGAACGAAGCGGAATCGCAGGGCATTGCCGTTCGCCGGCTGGCGACCGGGGATTCGGGCGATGGCCCGGGAAATCTGTTCTGGGAGGTTCTGTGGCCTCCGCCCGATGTGCCCATGGCCCGGGCGGATGACGCGTCGCTGGTGATGCGCGTGGCTCGGTTCGGCGTATCGGTCCTGCTGACGGCCGACGCGGGCGAAGAGCAGGAGCGGGCGATGATCCGGGCCGGGGAGTCCCCGGCGGCATCGGTTCTGCTGGCGGGGCGGCACGGCGACGCCGGGGCCACGTCCGGCCCCTGGCTGGACGCCGTGCGGCCCGGAGACGTGGTGGTGAGCGGCCGGGGGAATCCGGAGTCGGGGGATCGGGACAGACCGCTCGGGGCTCGTCTGGAGGCGCGCGGCATCCGGGAATGGCGAACGGACGAAGACGGCATGATTCTGGTGGATCTGGGGGGAAATCCGGCGCGCTGGCCTTCGCCGGGGTATCGGATCCGCGCTTCGCGTCCGCCTTGAGATCCGCACCGTTGCCGCCGCGGGTGTCCCGCCGGGGGCAGACGGCCGGGGGTCAGCGCACGATGGCGTCGGGGGCCGCGCGCCGCGGGGAGATGTCCTCGACCGGCAGGGGAGCGCTGAAGGCGACGCGGGCGCGGCTGGCCATGCGGGAGGCCAGGTCGTCACCGGCGCCGGAAAGGCGGATGCTGCGGAAGGCGGGCGACTGGTAGGCGCGGACAACGGACTGGATGGAATTGCCCGACAGGGCGGTTTCCAGATAGCGCAGGGCGTTGCCGTTCTGTCCGAGGCGGGCCGCCAGCAGGGCGGCCTCCAGGAAAAGAGGCTGCTCGGGAGGCTGGTCCCGCAGGAACCGCTCCAGCAGGTCCAAGGCGTCCGCAGGGCGGCCCAGCTGGCTCAGCAGGGTGCATTGCAACCGATAGGCCGCGGTGTCGTCGGGCCGCCGGGCCAGGTAGCGGGCCAGCTGCCGCGACCCCTCGGATGGATTTCGCTGGGCCACGGCGCACAACGCCAGATTAAACAGGGCGGGGGCATAGCCGGGTTCGATTTGAAGGGCGGACCGGAACTGGGTTGCGGCGGCCCGCACGCGGTTCTGCTGCAGCCAGGCGGCGCCGAAATCGTTTTTCATGGCGGCGCTTTCGCCGCCGAGCGCCATGGCCATTTGCAGGAGTTGAAGAACGAGCTGGGGATGTTCGCGGTCGGGATGACCGCGTCCCTGCACAAGCCACCAGTTGGAAATCCGGGAATCGGCGCCCAGCCGGTTCAGCAGGCGGGGCGTGGCCCGGGCCGACCATTCGTGCGGCCGGCCGCTGGACGGTTCCGGGGCGTGGGCCTTGGGTTTCGGGTCGGCCGGCCGGATTCCCAGGGAGCGCGCGCGCTGGTTTTTCTGGCTCCAGTCGCGTT
This sequence comes from Kiritimatiellia bacterium, assembly GCA_018432565.1. Classification (GTDB taxonomy): domain Bacteria; phylum Verrucomicrobiota; class Kiritimatiellia; order CAIQIC01; family Lenti-01; genus JAAZFE01. The sequence continues at coordinate 1,835 of JAHDSS010000242.1, read as the reverse complement.
GCGCGTATTTCACGGCCAGCATCAGCAGGGCCAGCATCAGCAGGAGCCCGATGCCGGTGGCGGCGGCGAGCCGGATGGTATGGTGGCGGACGGAGGGCTGGGGGGGGATGGAGGCTGCCCGGACCGTCCGGTGACGGGAACGGGGCGGAATGGTTTGGCCCGAAGCCGGAGTCGGCCGGGGGGCATCCTGTTCCTGTCGAGAGCCGTTCACGGTAGGCATAACGGAGGGCAGAATAGGAGGAACGTGCCGCCGGCGCAAGAGCGGAGTGGATGAACGGCGGCGGCGGGTTTGCCAACGCGGCCGGAAACAGGCAGAATGCCCGCTCCTGTATGTCCCACTCCTGGAAAAAGCAGATGGCGCTGGTATGGGCGTCGCAATTCCTGTCCATTATGGGTTTTGCGTTTGCGCTGCCGTTTGCGCCCTATTTTCTGCAGCAGGAGCTGGGCATCGTTCAGCACGGGGAACTGCAACTGTGGGTGGCGTTGTTCTCGGCCTCGACGGCGGTGACCATGGGGCTGGCGGCGCCGTTGTGGGGCCTGCTGGCGGACCGGTACGGCAAGCGCGTGATGCTGATACGCGCGAATCTGGCGGGGGCGGTGGTGATGTCGCTGATGGGGGGCGTGCAGACGCCGGTCATGCTGATTGTGCTCCGCCTGCTGCAGGGGGCGCTGACGGGCACGATGACGGCGGCCCAGGCCTTTCTGGCGGGGGAAATGCCGCATGAACGGCGCGGACTGGCGGTGGGCGGGCTGAGCGCGGCGGTCTTTTCGGGCACCATGGCCGGCGTATCCATCGGCGGATTCGTGGCCGACTGGCTGGGGTATCGCGCGGCGTTTGCCGCGTCCGGCGTCCTGCTGCTGTCGGCGGGGCTGCTGGTGCTGTGCTGCACGCGCGAAACCGCGGGGCCCGCCCGCCGGAACCGGGTGGCGGACGGCTCGCCGGACAGCGCCCGGGTGCACTGGCGGGATCTGCCGACAGCCCTGTACGGGGTGCTGGCGATGTTCGGGGCGATTGCCTTCGTGCGGCAGTTCGACGTGGCGTTTCTGCCGCTGCTGGTGCAGGAAATCCACGGCACCCTCGACGGCGTTTCGCTCTGGAGCGGCGGGTTGAACGCGTTCGGCAGCCTGGCGGGCCTGCTGGCGGGGCTGGCGACCGGATGGCTGTCCGACCGGGTGAATCCGCTGCGGATGGTGATCGGGTCGGCGCTGGCCGCCGCGGTCTTCAGCGGCTGGCAGATGGCGATCCATTCGTTTTGGCTGTTGTTTCCGGTTCGTTTCGGGGCGGTGTTTTTCGCGGGGGCGCTGGAGCCGGCGTTGAACGCCTGGCTGGCGAAGCGGGTGCCGGAATCGCGGCAGGGCGTGGCGTTCGGGCTGGCCAGCACCACGCGCTCGTTCGGCTGGGCCGTGGGTCCGCTCGTGGCCGGGGGGGTGGCCGCTCTGAATCTGCGGGTGGTGTTCGGCGCGGCCGGCATCGGCTATGCGCTGCTCGCCCTGCTGTTCACCGTGGCGGTCCGCGTGCGCCGCGACAACGCCGGCCGGCGCAGGAATGGATTGCCGGGAACAACCGGGCGGGGCATACTGCCGGGCAGGGAGAAGACATCATGAAGGAATGGGTCGATCCGGGCGCCGATGTGCTGTTTCCGCTGGAGGCGAAGCCTCCCGTCCGCGTGGCGCTGGGGGCGGCACTGCAGCACATGCTGGCGATTTTCGCCAGCATTGTCACGCCGGCGCTGGTGGTGTGCGGGCTGTGCGGCGCATCGCCGGAACTGACGCGCCACGTCGCGGGCATGTCGCTGTTCATTTCGGGGGTGGCCACCTTCATCCAGATCCACCGC
>JAHDSS010000543.1 GCA_018432565.1 Kiritimatiellia bacterium | reverse complement strand
GAACGTTTCGGCATGCCCGCCGTCGAATCGGGCGGCGCTATCTATGTCCTCGGCGGGCATTCCGACGGCGGCCTGGTCGGCACCATCGAACGCCTGAAAGCAGACGCCGAGGCCACAGACATCCTCCCATGGGCGATAGCTCCCCGCCGTTATCATGTCGCCGTCGCCCGCAGCGGACAAATCTATGTTGCCGGCGGACTGCGCCTCGACGGGGGCGGCGCGCCCGTGGCGCCCGCCAGCGCCGTCTTCGAAGCATTCGATCCGGAAACGGGCGATATCCGCCGCCTGCCCGACCTGCCCATCCCCGTCTGCCGCCCCGGCGCCGCCGTCCTCGGCGATCGCCTGATTGTCGTCGGCGGCGCCGAAGCCTCCGGCCGGCGTACTGCCGCCGTCCAGATCTTCGACTTCAAAACCGAGACGTGGAGCCGCGGCGCGGACCTGCCCGTCGCGCGCGAAGGACACGTATTTGCCCGCGATGACCTCCTCTACGCCCCCGGGGGATTTGACGGCGTCCTTGGCATGACGGATTTCCAGGTCTATGACCCGGAAACGGACGCCTGGCGCGCCCTGCCCGACCTGCCCGTCAAGGCCAGCGCCTTCCAGGGCGTCGTCGTGAACGACGCGCTCTATCTCTTCGGCGACTACGACGAGCTGGACCGAACCGTCGTCTATGACTTCGACGCGGAGACGTGGGGGCAAATTCAGATCGGCTACAAGCCCGCCCGCCATGCCGCCGCCGCCCGCCTGGGAGACCATGTCTTCATCCTCGGCGGCAACGTCCAGTCCGGCTCCCCCTACCTCCCTTTCATTCAGCGCTTCTCCGTCGAAGCGCTGGCCCGGGCGCCCCGCAGCGACTGGAAACCCCTCCCGGCGGCTCCGGCCGGCGGGACATCGGCCACCGCGTTCGATCTCCTGCGCGCCCTCAGCGGCCGCTCCGGCTCTTCCTGCGGCGGCGGCTCTATCCGCCGCGCTCCGTCCGCCGAACCCGACCCGCGGTTTTTCCGGCTGAAATGGAAACAGCCCGCCGCCGGCAGGCCGGTTTTCATGGGCTACGGACGCACCGAGTGGCAGATTCCGCTGCGCCATTTCGTTTTTGTCTCCGACGACACCGCCCATGTGCACCGCGCCAGCGACGGCGTCCGGCTCCACTCCATCCCGTTGCCCGACCAGGCAGACCCATCCGACGACGCCCCCGAACACCATGACTTTGAATTCGTCTTCCTGCAAGACGGCCCCGGCGGCGTTCTGGTCGGCCACCGAACCCTCTACAAGATCCTGAGCCGGACCTCGAACAGCACCAGCATGCGCGGCATCGGCACGGAGACCATCGGCCTGTCCGCCACCGGAAAAGTCCTGTGGAGCCGCAAGGAAGATTCCTCTTCCGGCACGCGCTCCATTTGCACCCTGCCCGCCGGCGACGACCGCGACGCGCTGGTTCAGCTGTCGTGGAACGGTTTTCAAATCCTGAACGCCGACCGCACCCCGATTGTCGAGCATTCGCCGGGCTGGCGCGGCGGCAAGTGGCTGTTCCGCCCGGGCGCGGAGGGCGGCATCGAGATGCTGGTCCTCGGGCCCAATGACATCGCCTGCTACGAGCTGAATCTGTCCGGCCAGTCCGCACCGGCCCCGTCGGGCGCTTCCACCTACGCCGAACGGCGGCAGCAGCACCAACTCGAGCGCGCGGACCGGCCTGCGCCCCCCGCCGCGGCCCCCCTGCCCCCCTCCCTCTCCCGCATCGAGCGTTACAGCCGCGCGCTGGACAAAGACCCCTCCAACGTCAACGCGCTCCATTGGCGGGGCTTCCTCCTCGCCATGCAGGGCGACGCCAAGGCCAGCCGCCGCGATTTCGACAAGGCCATCCGCCTCGCCCCCGACGCCGCCAACCTCCGCTGGAGCTACGGCTGGGCGCTGCTGAATCTCGGCGACTATGCCGAGGCCGCCCGCCAGTGGGAAACGATGAGCGAACTGGATCCGGCCGTTCCCTGCAACGAAGACTATCCCCTCGCCCTCGCCTACTGGGCCGATGGACAGAAGACCACCGCGCTGGACATCTTCAACAACGCCGTCGCGCGCCATCCCGAACGGTGGATCAGCCGCGAGCACGCCGCCCGCCATGCCGCCCGGTGGACCGAAAAGGAAAAAGCCATCCTGTTTGATCTGTACAGCGCGTGGGAGCGCATCTACCCCCCGCCCGCCGACCCCGCAACCTATCCCCTGCCCGATCCCCGGCCCGCCGCCTCGGTTTCCGCCAGTGGCCAGACCTGACGCTTCGCCCCGGACAAGGCCGGGCGAGCCTGCCAGGTGACGCCCCGCCCGGAGGTCAGATCAAGCCGGCGGCCAACAGGACGGGAATGGCGATCGCGCCATCCATCCGGAACAGCCGCGCGTTGTTGGCGGCCTTGCATACAACGGCACTGGCGCGTTTCGTAGTTTGGCTGTTCCGTTTGGACTGCGCGGGCATGACCGCGCTTTCCGGGCCGCGACATGTCGCGGCCCCAAAGCGGCGTCTTGCCGCCGCACTCCAAACCGATCCGAAATCCGTGACATCCGTGCCATCCGCAGTTGGCCGTCCCGGCTCCAAACAACCCCTGAATCCTTGTCTTTAAAGCCCCCGACTGCCTGCCCGCCGGTGGAGGGACCCCGTCGGGGGGGCATGGAGCGGCTATGGCATGATGAAAACGGCACTACCATGCCGCGGGCGCCTCGCGCTGGATCATCTCGATGGTTTTCCACCGGCCGCGCCGGAACCGCTGGCCCAGTCCCCCCGCCAGCAGGAAGACAAACACCGTCATCCAGCCCCAGGCCGGCATCAGCCCGGCCCGGAACCCCAGCATCAGGACCAGTTCGCCCGGAATCCACACCAGCCACGTCACCGCCACGGTGTAGAGCAGCGCAAACCGCGTATCCCCCGCCCCGCGCAGCGCTCCG
>JAHDSS010000072.1 GCA_018432565.1 Kiritimatiellia bacterium | reverse complement strand
CTGGCGACGATCTTCATTGCGCACGTGACGTTCTGCCTGTCGTACGTGGCGATGACGGTGCTGGCGCGGCTGCAGGACTTCGATTTCGCGATCATCGAGGCGGCGCAGGACCTGGGGGCGGGCTGGTGGACGACGCTGTGGAAGGTGCTGGTGCCGATGCTGGCGCCGGGCATCCTGGCGGGCGGGCTGCTGGCGTTCACGCTGTCCATCGACGACTTCGTGATTTCGTTTTTCGTGGCGGGGCCTGGCTCCACCACGCTGCCGATCAAGATCTACAGCATGATCAAGTACGGGTCGCCGCCGCTGATCAACGCGCTGTCCACGCTGCTGCTGCTGGTGACGTTTGCCAGCGTGGCGGCGAGCCAGCACCTGACCCGGAAGGACCGGGCCGCGGCGGCCTGACGCCCGTTTAAACACAACCAACGAGAAGGAATGCGCATGAAGAAGGCGATGGTAAAGAGTCTGGGGACGGGGCTGCTGCTGGCGGCGCTGGCGGCGGGCTGCGGGCCGAAGAAACCGGTGCTGCACATCTACACGTGGTCGGACTACGTGAAGCCGGAGCTGGTGACGCGGTTCGAGCAGGAGAACGGCTGCCGGGTGGTGATTGACACGTTCGATTCGAACGAGGCGATGTACGCCAAGCTGAAGGCGGGGGCGACGGGCTACGACCTGCTGTTTCCGAGCAGCTACATGGTGAAGATCATGAACGAGCAGGGGATGCTGCAGAAGCTGAATCCGGAATGGCTGCCGAACCGGAAGAACATGGATCCGGCCTATCTGGCGATGGCGGTGGACAAGGAGATGGAGCACAGCGTGCCCTACACGGCGACGATCACCTGCCTGGGCTATCTGGGCAGCCGGGTGGAGAATCCGGAGCCGACGTGGGCGATGCTGGACCGCGGCGACCTGAAGGGGCGCATGACGATGCTGAACGACTACCGCGAGACCATCGGCTCGGCGCTGAAGTTTCTGGGCTACAGCCTGAACACGCTGGACGACGGGCAGCTGGCGGAGGCGAAGGCCGTGGTGCTGCGGTGGAAGAAGAACCTCGCGAAGTTCGAGAACGAGCAGTACAAGACCGGGCTGGCCTCGGGCGAGTTCCTGCTGACCCACGGCTACAGCGGCGACCTGATGCTGGTGCAGAGCGAGAACGAGGACATCGAGATCGTGGTGCCGCGGGAAGGCACGGCGCTGAGCTTCGACGACATGGTGATTCCGGCGACGGCCCAGCAGACCGAG
>JAHDSS010000337.1 GCA_018432565.1 Kiritimatiellia bacterium | reverse complement strand
TTCCGACCACTCCCCGCCGGCCATCCGGACGCGGGCGTAGTACAGGGTCTCGGGCTCCAGACCCGTCACGGGATAGGTCAACGCCGAGACGGTCTCGTCCACGACATGGGCGCGCGGAGCGGCCTTGGCCCGGCTCGAAGGCCCGACGAAGAAGTTGTCCCAGAGCACCGTGGCGCCCTTGTAGGTGCGCACTTCGAAGTTCAGGGTGTTGGCGCCGCTGCGCGGCACCACGTAATAGGTCACCTTGGTCCACTCTGCCGCCGCTTGCAGATAGGTGGCGGGCTGCAGGCTGTCACCGGAATCCTGGCCGCCGGTTGCCCAGGAGGACCAGATGCGGGCGTTGCCCGTGGAGGACGGCTTCTTGTACCAGAAGCTGACTTCGTATTCCGTGACGCCGTCGCCGGTGATGTCCACAGCCTGCATCAGATCACGGGTGGCGGTCGCCGAGCAGGTGACGTGGTAGGTGCCTTCTTGCGGATCGGTCGCGACCACGGAGTAGTTGGCCTCGAACTTGTCCCAGCCCGTGCTGTCGCCGGTTTCGAAGCCGCCGTTGGTCAATAGATTTCCTTCGCCGCCGCCGGACGCGAAGTCGCTGTTTGTGGCTACCTGCACCTGGTAATTCATCGCGCCGGTGCAGGGCGTCCAGTTCACCGTGAAGGAGGTGCTGGCGATGTCGGTGATGCTGGCCACCGGGATGTAGACAGGGGCGGACGCCACCGCCACGTTGGCTGTTGCCATCGCCGTGCCCAGCGCGTTCGAGGCCATGAACACGAATTCGAATTCGCCCGCCGCGCTCGGCGTGAAGGATAGCGTGCCGTTCGCGAAGGAGTAGTCGCCCTCGTTTGCCGTGCTGGATTCCAGCGTCAGGGTTGGCGCGGGATAGCCCGAATCATAGGCCGAGACGTCGAGCGTGAACAGGACGCCGACAGTCGCCGCCTGGTCGGGGATGGCGTCGAACGAGGGCGCCGTGTCGGTGGCCGTCGTTCTCGCCGTTCCGATTTCCGAGTTGGGTCCGGCCAGATTGCCAACGGCCCGCACGCGGAAGTAGTAGGTCGTGTCCATCTCCAGCCCGGTCACTTCGAAGCTGGTGCCGGCCACGCTCTGGCCGTTGAGGATCAGCTCGCTCGAACCGGCGTCGCTGGCCTGCACAACCAGATCGTCCAAGGCGCAATTCACGACTTTGGTGAAATAGAATCCGAGCTGTGTGGTCTGCGGATTCAGCGCCACGTTGTAGGTTGCGCCGCCTTGGGCGATGGAAACGGTATCCATCAACGTCCACACGCTGTTCACCAATCCGGAGATGGCGAAGGTGCTGCCGGAATCGCCGTTGCCCAGCGCCCAAAACTGCAAGTTGGTCGCGCCCGTCGCGAAGGTCGGGCTCAACAGCCACTGGCCGGTGGTCTTGAACTTGTACGCCGGCGAATTGGCGCCGTAGTAGCCGGCGCCCGTGTAATCCAAGTCGGAGGCGCCGCTGGTGGTCCAGCCGCTGGGCACCGAGGTGTCCGTCAGGGTGGCGAAATCTTCGGTCAGCACGTCAGCCCCGCCGCTGCCCGCGGAGAACGAATCAGAGGTCGCGACATCCAGCAGATAACTGGCCGCGCCGGTGACGGCATTCCAGTTGGCGGTGAAGCGGTCGTTGCCAATGCCCGTGACGGCCGCGAGCGTCGGAGCCGGCAGGGTGGCTGTCACCGACAGGGTGGCCGTTGCCGAGCCGCCGTTGGCGTTGGTGCCCGTGAAGTGGAAGGAATAGGCTCCGTCCGTCGTCGGCGTGAAGGTCAGTACGCCGTTGGCGTAGGATGCGCCCGCCTGAACCGTATCCATCGTGACGGTTACGGGCACGTTGGTGCCAGCCGTGTAGGCGCCCACCGGGACATTCAGCGTGTCGCCGGCGATCATCGTCTGGGCGGTCATGTTGCTGAACACGACAAGTCCGCCGGGCGGCTCGGCGCCCACCCATCCGGCGATTGTGGCCAGCAGCACGTTGGTGTTGTGGGCCATTGCCGTGGTGTATTCATATTCCGCGCTGTACGCCACGTTCGAGGCGTAGTGGTACAGCTCCCAGAAGTTTGCGTAGTTGTCGCCGTTCAGGTCGCAACTGGCCGGCGGATTGTTCGTCCAGCCTTCGATGACCTTGTCCGTGAACACGCCGCCGCCGTTGGG
>JAHDSS010000010.1 GCA_018432565.1 Kiritimatiellia bacterium | reverse complement strand
GCATTCAATGGATGGCCGACCAGATCGACGGCCTTATCGCCGGCGGCGCCCCCGGCATCCACCTCTACATCCTCAATCAGGCCCGCACCGTCCTCCATCCCCGCCTCGCCGCCTGCCTCGCCCAATGGCGTACACCCCCCCTGAACCCCCTGTCCTCCGCCGCCCCGGCGAAGGAGGATGTCCTCTAACCCCTGAACCCTGAACCGCTGAACCCTGAACCCTGAACCGCTGAACCCTGACCTCTTAAAGAAAGGACCCCCCATGAAAATCCTCGTCACCGGCGGATACGGCCAACTCGGCTGGGATTGCCGCGAAGTGTTCGCCAAGCACGAAGTCCTCGCGCTCGACCTGCCCAATCTCGACGTCACCGACGCCGCCAGCGTGGACGGCGTCCTCAACCTCTGGAAGCCCGACGTCCTCGTCAACTGCGCCGCCTATACCGCCGTGGACCGCGCCGAAAGCGACGTCGCCAAGGCCTGGCGCGTCAACCGCGAAGGTCCGGCCCTGCTCGCTTCCCGCGCCAAGGCCTACGGCATCTTTCTCGTCCACATCTCCACCGATTACGTCTTCGACGGCGTCCGCCCCGTGCCGCAGCCCTACCTCGAAACCGACAAGCCCAATCCCGTCAGCGTCTACGGCAAAAGCAAACTCGCCGGTGAGCGCGAAATCCAGGAACGCGATCCCCGCCACGCCATCCTCCGCACCGCCTGGCTCTACGGTGCCCACGGCTACAACTTCCTCAAAACCATTCTCCGCCGCGCCGTCAACGAACCCCAGAAAGGCCTCCGCGTCGTCAATGACCAGTTCGGCACCCCCACCTGGTCCCGACGCCTCGCCCAGCAGATTCTTGCCGTCCTCGAAGCCGACGCCGCCGGCCTCTTCCATGCCTCCGGCGAAGGCTACTGCTCCTGGTACGACTTCGCCAAGGAGTTCATCTCCCTGATGCAGCTCGACTGCGAAGTCCGCCCCTGCACCACCGACGAATACCCGACCCCCACCGTCCGCCCCTCCAATTCCATCCTCGAAAACGCCGCTCTCAAAAAGGCCGGCCTCAACCTCATGCAGGACTGGCGCGAAGACCTCCGCGAATACGTCAAACGCTACCGCGAAGCCCTGCTCAACGCCGTCAGGACCTGACCCCATGCCCCGCCCCATCCAGAACCTCCTCGTCACCGGCGGCGCCGGCTTCATCGGCGTCAACTTCATCCGCTGGCTCTTCGACCAGCCCGACGCCCCCGACCGCATCGTCAACTTCGACACGCTCACCTACGCCGGCAACCCCCTCTCCCTCCTCGATCTCGCCGAAAAGGCCGGCGACCGCTACGTCTTCATCAAGGCCGACATCTGCGATGCCGCCGCCGTCAAAAAGGCCATCAAGACCTACCACATCGACGCCATCGCCCACTTCGCCGCCGAAAGTCATGTGGACCGCTCCATCGTCGCCCCCGACGAATTCGTCCGCACCAACATCCTCGGCACCTACACCCTCCTCCAGGCCGCCCGCGAAGCCGGCGGCCAGATCCAACTCTTCCACCACGTCTCCACCGACGAAGTCTTCGGCGCCCTCGGCGACACCGGATTCTTCACCGAAGACACCCCCTACGCCCCCAACTCCCCCTACTCCGCCTCCAAGGCCGCCTCCGACCACCTCGTCCGCGCCTACCACGAAACCTACGGCCTGCCCACCACCCTCTCCAACTGCTCCAACAACTACGGCCCCTTCCAGTTCCCCGAAAAACTCATCCCCCTGATGATCCTCAACGCCCTCGAAGGCAAACCCCTGCCCATCTACGGCGACGGCCTCAACGTCCGCGACTGGCTCTTCGTCACCGACCACTGCGCCGCCATCTGGCGCGTCATGCAGGAAGCCGCCTGCGGCTCCACCTACAACGTCGGCGGACGCAACGAACTCCCCAACCTCCGCGTCGTCGAAAAAATCTGCGACCTCGTCGACGCCAAGGCCCCGCCGCTGCCCGACGGCAACCCCCGCCGTTCCCTCATCACCTTCGTCAAAGACCGCCCCGGCCACGACCGCCGCTACGCCATCGACTGCTCCAAGATCGAACGCGACCTCGGCTGGCGCCCCGCCGAAACTTTTTCATCTGGCTTCGAACGCACCGTCGACTGGTATCTGAATAATTCCGACTGGTGCCAGCAGGTCCGCTCCGGCGACTACCAGAACTGGATCGCCGCCCACTACGGCTGAGTTTTCCCCGTCCGAAAGGCAGGGCGGCTTGCCCCAAGCCGCCGGGCTGTTGTTGAAGCCGGCCGCACTGAGGCCGGGGCTGTTTTGGCTGTTTGGAGCCGGCCCCCCCCGTCCCGCGGCTCTCCAGCCCCCCACGGCCTTGCCGTATCAGCGCTGTTCAGACCCCCACGGCCTTGCCGTATCAGCGCTCTCCAGACCCCCACGGCCTTGCCGTATCAGCGCTGTTCAGACCCCCACGGCCTTGCCGTATCAGCGCTGTTCAGACCCCCACGGCCTTGCGCCGTGGGTGAATCAGGCCTGTCAATATAACTCAACATTACCTTGCATATTATGCAATCTAATGTAGAGTTATTTCAAGATGCAACCCATCCGTCATCTGGAACGCCTGCTGGCGGATCTCGCCACGCCGGAGCGCTATCTGTTCTCTGCGACCGATCTCCAAGCCCTTTGCCCGCCAAGTTCCAACCTGTCTGTCCTGCTCAGCCGGGCGGCCAAGGCCGGCATCCTCCACCGTGTCTGCCGCGGCATCTACCTGTTCCCCCGCGTCGCTTATCCGCGCGGTCGCGTCCTCTTTCATGCCGCCGCCCTGCTCCGGGCCAACGCCTTTAACTACATCAGCCTGGAAACCGCCCTCAGCGATGCCGGCATGATCTCCCAAGTCCCGTTCAACCGCATCACCCTGATGTCGTCGGGCCGCACCCATACCATTTCCTGCGGCAGCTACGGCACCATGGAATTCGTCCATACCGCCCGGCGCCCGGATGATCTGGCCGGCCAGTTGACCTATGACGCCGCCTGCCGCTTGTGGCGCGCCTCGCCGAGTCTCGCCCTGCGCGACATGCGCGCCACCCGCCGCAACCTGGACCTGATCAATCCGGAGGTGATTCATGAGCTTGTTTGATCGCCTGACCGACGAAGCCCTGCGCAACCTCCCTGGCCATGCGCCCCTGCGCGCCGCCTTCGTGGACGAAATGCAGCGTTTCCTCCCCTCCCAACTGGCCGCTGAAACCGTCGCTACCGACGCCTTCTGGACTTATCTCCTCAACCTCCTCGCCGAAGAATCCCGCCGCATTCTCGCCGCCCCCTACGGCTGATTTCTCTTTCGGCTGCTTGGAGCCGCCCCCCCCCCGTCCCGCGGCTCTCCAGACCCCCACGGGCTCGCCCCGTGGGTGGATCAGTTCCGCTCCCGCCCCCTCCCTTCCCGATCCAGACCCCCACGGGCTTGCCCCGTGGGTGAATCAGGTCTGACTACGCCGAACCACCGCCTCGCACAACGGAACCCCCCAGCGCTCCGTCACGCAGGTGTTCCGCCACTCCGGCCCGACATCCTCCCGGCGCCACCCGTACACCCCCAGCACGCGCAGCGCCTCCACCCGCTCCGCATGCCGCCGAAACCATTCCGCACCGGCCACCGACAGCATGGCCACGGACTCCGAACCCGCTTTCAGCAACACCGCGTCCTCGCGAACTTCCCACTTCAGCAACGCCCCCGCTCGCAGCCGTTTCAAGGCCGCGGCAATCTTCGCGGCCCGGGCCGCATCGCCCCGGCCGGCAAAACTGAGATCCACATCCGCCGGCCCCAGCACCCGGTAGCGTTTCAATATCGTCTCCCCCGCCGGTTCCCCCGCGGCACCCCGACAAACCATTCCCTCCGCCTGGCGCAAAGGCTCCAGCAGCGCGCAGGCATCATCCTCGCGATCGACGATTGCCAGTCCCCGCCGGGCCCGCGTCATGCCCACGTACAAGAGGCGCCGCGCTTCCTCCACATCTTCCCGCCAGCGTCGCGCCCACCGCCCGGCCACAACCACGCCGTCATGCTCCGTTCCCTTGGCCGCGTGGACCGTGGACAACCAAATGCCCTTGCGTCCGACGCGGCCATCCCGGCGGGTGGCGGCCAGCGCCTCGTATACATGTTCGCACCAGTCTTCGGCCAGCCCCGCCTTGTCCGGATACTCCGCCAGAATGCCCGCCAGCAGTTCGATCCAGAGGCCCGGCCCGCAGATTTTCCGTATGCGCGCCAGTTCCCCCTCCAGTTCGTCGCGTTTCACCAGCGCGCCCGACCGGCTTTTCAATCCTTCCAGCACCTGCAGGCACTCCCGCATCCGCCACAGCGGAGGCAGCGCCGCCCCCTTCCGCCCCCCCTCCGAATCGATCCGCACGCTGAAAGGTATGCCCTCGGCCTCCGCCAGCCCCCGGAAGGCATCCACGTCTTCCTTCTGCACGCCCAGCACCGCCATGCGCTCCCAGTCCACGCCCTCGTTCCGCCACTGCTTCACCTGTTCCAGAATCCCCGCCGTTTGCGCCCCCAGCCCGGCGGCCCGGATCAAGGTCACCGGTTCACCCGCCGGTTCATTCCGGCGGCGGCGGTCCACATGCAGGGCAATCCCGGTTTTCATCCGGTTCCGGTTTCCGGCGATCACGCCGCCCGCCGCCGACAAAATCACCGCGCTGGAGCGGTAGTTCGACGTCAGCCCGTAGGTCGCCGCCTGGTAATCCCGTTCAAAGCGCCGAATGAATTCCACGCTGGCGCCCCGGAAGGCGTAGATGCTCTGATCGTCGTCGCCCACGGCCAGCAGATTGAGCTTCGCGTCGGGATCCTTCAGCGTCCGCCCGGCCAGCGCCGAAATCAGGTTGTACTGCTCATCGTCCACATCCTGATATTCGTCCACCAGGATGTGCCGGAATCCCGCCAGCAGCCGGTCGCGCGAATCCCCGTCCTCGCCGGACCCGCCCTCGCCGCCGCGATTCAACAGCCGCACCGCTTCGGCCAGCGGCCGGGAAAAATCAAGGTCCGTCCGCCCGGCCTTCCCCGCCGACCGCCCGGCCAGCGCGGAAAACGACGTGCCCGTCAGGCGCATGGCCAGCCCGTGGTACGTCATCACCGTCACGCCCTTCGCCGCATCCCCGCCCAGCTCCCGCAGCCGCCGGCGCAGCTGCACCGCCGCATCGTGATTGAAGCACAGCGCCAGAATGGAATGCGCCGGCACATGCCGGATTTTCAGCAG
>JAHDSS010000075.1 GCA_018432565.1 Kiritimatiellia bacterium | reverse complement strand
GATTGAGCATGACGATCCCTCGCTGGGACAGGCGGCCCGCCGCGACGGCGCGATGGAACCCGCCGTGGTCTACACGCTCTATGCCCATCTCGCCGACATTCGCTTCGGCATCCGCCCCGGAAAGAATGTCGAAGCCGGCGAGCCCATCGGCACCCTGGGCAGCACCAGCAATACGCGCCCGCCGATCCCGGCGGCCCGCGCCCACCTGCACTGGGAAATCGGCGTCATGCTCCACGCCCGCTACGATGTCCGGGCGCGCGAACAGAAAACCCAGAATCCGTTCGGCGTCTATAACGGCGGCAATCTGTTCGGATTCGATCCGCTGGACTTCTATGCGGCGCACGCGCGCGACCCGGGCCTGACCCTGGCGACCTACATCGCCTCCGTACCTCCCGCCGCCGAGATCGTTCTGCGCGGACGCACCCCCGACTACTTTCGCCGCTTCCCGGCCCTCTGGCGCGGACTTCCGCACGATGGCGGGCCCATGTGGATGGCGGTGTCCGAGTCCGGCATCCCCCTGGCCGGCCGCAATGCCTCGGCGTCCGAAATCCAGACGCTCGGCAACCGCCGCCAGGCCGTGCTGCGCGTGATCCCGGAGGTCCTCGGCCGAAACGGACGCGGACTCTTTACGCAGATCCGCGGGACCTGGGATTTTTCGGTCCGGGGACGGCAGTGGGCAGATCTGCTGCTGTACTAGGTCCGCTGCTCCGTACGTGTTTCCGGGCGGTTTCCGCTTGAAACGCCGCCGCAATTGGCAGACAGTGGCGCTTCGGGAAACGCGCCGGTCGCGTCCCCGTCACCCATTCCAAGGAGATTCCATCATGACCGCCAAAACCCGCATCAGCGACCAGGTGCTCAAAGGCCCCGAACGCGCCCCTCACCGCTCCCTGCTTTATGCCCTCGGCCTGACATCCGAAGAAATGAAACGCCCGCTGATCGGCGTGGTGTCCGCGTTCAATGAAATCATTCCCGGCCACATCCATCTCGACAAGATCGCCGAAGCGGCGAAAGCCGGCGTGCGCATGGCCGGCGGCACCCCCCTGCTGGTGCCCGCCATCGGCGTCTGCGACGGCATCGCCATGGCGCATCCCGGCATGAAGTATTCCCTGCCGTCGCGCGAACTGATCGCGGACTCCGTTGAAACCCTGGCCATGGCGCATTGCTTCGATGCGCTGGTCCTGATCCCCAACTGCGACAAGATCATTCCCGGCATGCTGATGGCCGCCGCGCGCATCAACATCCCGTCCATCATCGTCAGCGGCGGGCCGATGCTCGGAGGCGATCTGGACGGACGGCATCTCAGCCTGTCAAACGTGTTTGAAGCGGTCGGCGCCTGCAAAGCCGGCAAGATCGGCCAGAAGGAACTGACCGACTACGAAGAGACCGCCTGTCCCGGCTGCGGTTCCTGTTCGGGCATGTTCACCGCCAATTCCATGAACTGCCTCTGCGAGGCCATCGGCATGGCCCTGCCCGGCAACGGCACCATTCCCGCCATCGCCGCCGCCCGCACCCGCCTGGCCAAGCAGGCCGGCATGCAGATCATGAAGGTGCTGGAAAAGAACCTGAGGCCGCGCGACATCCTGACGCTGGAAGCGTTCGTCAACGCCCTGCGGGTGGACATGGCCCTGGGCTGCTCCACCAACAGCGTGCTGCACCTGACCGCCATCGCCCACGAGGCCGGCGTGCCGGTACCGCTCAAACTCATCAACGACATCAGTTCCACCACGCCGAACCTCTGCCACCTGAGTCCGGCGGGCCCCGATCTGATCCAGGATCTGCACCTGGCCGGGGGCGTGCCTGCCGTCATGAAGGAACTCGCCAAGGCCAAATTGCTGAACACCCGCCTGCCCACGGTGACCGGGCGGACCGTCGGCCAGAACATCGCCGGCGCCGTCAACCGCAATCCGGACGTCCTGCGTCCGATCGGCAACCCCTTCAGCCCGACGGGCGGCCTGGCCGTTCTGTTCGGCAACCTCGCCCCGCGCGGGTCGGTCGTCAAGCGCTCGGCCGTCGCTCCGGAAATGCTGGTCAAAACCTGCACCGCCCGCGTTTTCGACAGCGAAGAATCCGCCATCGCCGCCATTTACGCCCGGAAGATCCGGAAAGGCGATGTCGTGGTCATCCGCTACGAGGGACCGAAAGGCGGCCCCGGAATGCGCGAAATGCTTTCGCCCACTTCCGCGCTGGCCGGCATGGGGCTGGACAAGGAAGTCGCCCTGATCACCGACGGCCGTTTCAGCGGGGCGACCCGCGGCGCCGCCATCGGGCATGTATCGCCCGAAGCCGCGGACGGCGGGCCGATTGCGCTGGTGCGCAACGGAGACAAAATCGCCATCAACATCCCCGCCTACTCGATCAAACTGCTGGTTTCTCAAAAGGAGCTCAAGGCCCGGGCCGCTCGGCTCAAGCCCTTCAAGCCCAGGGTCACATCCGGCTGGCTGTCCCGTTATCAGCGCCTGGTCGGCCCCTCCGACATCGGCGCCGTCCTGCAGTAGGGCTTCCTCACACGCCCGGATTCTCAAATTAACGGGCTGACCCCATTCAGCCAAAAGGGGTCAGTCCGTTAATTTTAGAATCTTAGAATCTTGACGATGCATCTTCGGGGCTAAAGGATTGATTCACCGGCAGGGCGCAGGTAGGATGGCCGTTTGGAATTCCAATCATGGCTGATGCCGACTGGTTAATCGAAGTGGATCAACTGACCCGGCGCTTCCCCCGGTGCGAAGCGCTGGGCGGCATCTCGTTCCGGGTCCGGCGCGGGGAAATCGCAGCCCTGCTGGGACCCAATGGCTCCGGAAAAACCACCACCCTGCGCATCCTGTCCGGATACCTGGCCCCGTCTTCGGGGCGGGTGCGCGTGGCCGGCTGCGACCTGCAGACCCATCCGCTCGACGCCCGCCGCCGCATCGGCTATCTGCCGGAATCCGCGCCGCTGCCCTTGGACATGCGCGTCGCGGAGTATCTGGCGTTTCGCGGCCGCCTGCGCGGACTGCGCGGCCGGCATCTGACGGTTCGCCTGCGCGAGGTCGCGGACCGTTGCGGACTCGGTGATGTGTGGCGACGCCGTCTGGGCTCGCTGTCGCGCGGATTCCGCCAGCGCACGGGGTTGGCGGACTGTCTGCTGCATGAGCCGGACGTTCTGCTGCTGGATGAACCGCTGGCCGGACTGGATCCCGCCCAGGTGCAAGCCGTGCAGGAATGGCTGAAAGAAGCCGGCCGCCAGGGAGCCGTCCTCTTTTCCACCCATGTGCTGTCCGAGGTGGAACCGCTGTGCCAGCAGGCCTTGATCCTGAACGCCGGCCGGCTGGCGGCCGCGGATTCTCCCGGGCGGATCGCCCGCGCTTCCGCCCGCCTGCGCGCGGAACTGTTTGCACCGGCCGACCGGCTGGCGGCCGCGCTGGAAGCGCTGCCCGGCGCTTCGGATATCCGGCTTCAGCCGATCGCGGACGGCTGGACCGATGTCGGCTTTCATTCCGGTCCCGAGGAACTGTCCGGCTCCCTGGAAGACCTGGCCGCTGTTCATCACTGGCCGATCCGTTGTGTGCGGCGCGAAAGCCGGACGTTTGCCGAGGCCTACCTGCGCCTGACCTCTGCGCTGCCCATCGTGAAAAACCCGGCTCAACGGAGAGCGTCGTGAAAGCGTTCCTCCCTCTGTGGAAACGGGAACTGCAGGCGTTCTTTCTGACCTCCATCGGCCCGGTGGTCGCCGCTTTTTTCCTGCTGATCACGGGCACCCATTTCTGGCTGCTGGCCTCGCGCCTGGCACAGGGGCCGGCCGACAGCGACCTGACGGCAGCCTTTTTCGGTTCTCCCGTATTCTGGCTGGCCATGCTGGTGGCTTCTCCCTTGCTGACCATGCGGCTGTTCGCCGAAGAATACCGTTCCGGCACGATGGAGTCCCTGATGACCGCCCCGGTCTCGGAAACCGAAGTGGTCCTGGCCAAGTATGCCGGAGCCTGTGCGGCATTTCTGATGCTGTGGCTGCCGACGCTGTCTTATCCGTTCGTATTGGAACTGTGCGGCGCCCGGCTGCCGCCGCTGGACTGGGGCGCCATGGCCGCCGGCTATCTGGGAACGGCGCTGATCGGGGCATCCTTTCTGGCGCTAGGCTTGCTGTGCTCCCTGTTTGCGCGCCATCAAGTGGTCGCCGCCATCGCCAGTCTGACCCTGCTGGGCCTGCTGCTGTCGCTGGGGTCGGTTGAACTTCCCGCCCGGCTGGACAGCGTCCGGCACCTGGCTCCCGTTCTTTCGGTGCCTCTGCACATGGCGGATTTCCGGGCCGGGATCGTGGACTCCCGCGCCGTGACGCTTCATCTGAGCGCCACCGTCCTGCTCTTGTTCACTTCCATCCGGATTCTGGAGGCGCGCCGGCTGCGGTAATGGGCATGAACCTTCTATCCAAACGCCCCCTTCTGGCCGGACGCCTGCACCGGCTGCTGTTCCGCGCCAACCTCGGCCTGGTGCTTCTGCTGGCGCTGTTCATTGCCGTCATGCTCAATGTGCTGTCCGCCCGTGCGCCGGTCCGCTGGCATTGGAACCGCGATCCCCGCTCGCGCCTGTCCGATCGCAGCCGGCAGATCCTGCACTCCATCCCGGAGGTCATTCAGGTCCACGTGTTGATTCGGCCCGGCCACGAAGCCTATCCGCGCACCGTTCGGCTGCTGCGGGAATACGCCGCGGCCAGCGACCGGGTCATGGTGAATCTGGTGGATCCCGACCGTCAGCTGGCCGAGGTGGAACAGCTGGTGCAGCGCTACCGTCTGGAAAGCGGCGAAACCGTGGTGTTCGATCTGGCCGGGCGCCACAAGGCGGTTTCCGCAAACGATCTGGTGGAATACGGCTATCCCGGCGGCGAAACCCGCTTCCCCCAGCGGGCCTTTCGCGGCGAAGCGCTGTTCAGCAGCGCGATTCACTCCCTGGCCCAGTCCGTCCGGCCGGCCGTCTTTTTCATCCAGGGCCATGGAGAGCGTTCTCCGCTGGATTTCGACCAGCGCACCGGGGCGTCCCGGATCGCCGCGCGCCTGCGCGAAGACAACCTCGACGTGGATGTGCTCAATCTGGGCGAAGCCAAAGCCGTGCCCTCCCACTGCGCCCTGATGATCGTGGCCGGTCCTGTCCGCGAGTTCGCCCCGTACGAAATCGCGCTGATCCGCGACTATCTCGACCGCAAGGGCCGGCTGCTCGCGCTGCTTGACGCCCGCACGCGCACGGGTCTCGAATCCCTGTTGCTGGACTGGGGCATTCAGCTCGGGGATGACATCGTGGCGGATCCCGCCCGAACGCTGACGGGCCGCGAACTGTATATCACCGCCTACGAAGACCATCCCGTCACCGCTCCTCTCCAGGGGCTGGCTTCGGTATTCTATCTGCCCCGCTCTGTCCGGCCGCTGGCCGTCTCTTCCGGAGCCGACAAACCCCTGCTGTCGGCGCTGGCCGCCAGCAGCGCGGACGGCTGGGCGGAATACAATCCAGACGAAGCGGCGCCGCACTTCGATGCCCCGGTGGATATCTCCGGTCCCGTGCCGGTGGCCCTGGCTGTTGAGCGCGGCCCCGTCCCCGGCGTCCATGTCCAGATCCGCCCGACCCGCCTCGTGGTGGTCGGCGATTCGGCGTTCATCACCAATGGCGGCCTGACCGGCGCCAATGCGGATTTCTTCCTGAATTGCGTCAATTGGCTCCTGGAACGCGAAGACCTGCTGGCGGTTTCTTCCGCGCCCCTGGACGAATTCCGCGTGGTGATGGATGCCCGGCAGCTTCGCTGCCTTTTGGGAATGCTCGTTCTGGGCTGGCCGGGGCTGGCCGCGGCGGCCGGGCTGGCCGTGGTCTGGCGGAGGAGGCGCTGATGATGAATCTCCGCCTGACGTTCCTTCTGGCCTTCGTTGCCCTGATGCTCGGGTTGCTGGCGTCTTTCCGGGCGCGGGATGAGGACGCCGCGCGCGACCGGTATGAACAGGCGCGGCGGGCCTTTCGTTTCGACCCGACCCGCGTCCAGCGCCTGATCATCGAGTCCGGAGACCTGTCCCTGGAGTGCCGGAGAAGCCAGGACCGGTGGCGGCTCGTCCGGCCGATCTCCGCCCGGGCCGAGTCGGTTGCCGTCGAGCGGCTCCTCGGCGGTCTGCAGGAGCTGTCGCGCGGAGACATCATTCTGCCCCCCCGCCGCTCCCCGGAACCCTACGCCCCCTACGGTCTCGACCGCCCCCGCGCCGGCATCACGCTGATCGAAAACGGGCTGACCAACCGAATACTCATCGGCCGCCGCACCCCGCTCGGCGACGGCGTCTATGTGCGCCAGGCGGACCAGCCGGCGGTGGCCCGGCTTCATGCCGATCTGATGGACCTGCTGCCCGCCAGCCCGGACGCTCTCCGGGACCGCACTCTGCTTGCCGGCGATCCCGCCGCCATGGACCGCTTGGATATCCGCACGCCCGCCGGTTACATCCAGCTCGCCCGCGACGCCGACGGCGCGTGGCGCCTGTTCCAGCCGTTTACCGCCCGGGCCGATTCCGCCACCGTGATGGCCCTGATTGAAAAATTGCTCGCGGGCCGGATTGCCCACTTCGTCCAGGATGGCGTCGGCGATCTGGCGCCGTATGGTCTCGACAGTCAGGGAGCCATCACCGTTGTGCTCAACACCGGAACCGGCAACGGCACGCAAATGCTGTCCCTGGGCGACGCCCTGCCCAATGCCCCGACGCTCGTTTATGCCCGGCTCCAGGCGGAGGATTCCATCTATGCCGTTCCCGCGGAACTGCGCGAGGCCCTGAATATCCGTCCGGACGACTTGCGCGACCGGCGCCTGCCCGCGCTGCCCCTTTCCTCTGTTGCCCGCCTCCGCATGGAGGAAAACGAATCCGTGCTGGAATTCGAACGGGACGCCGATGGCCGCTGGATCATGACGATGCCCATGCAGGCTCCCGCGGACGACGAAGCCGTGAATTCCCTGCTCCGGGCCTGGGGGGATGTCCGTCTGTCCACCTTTGACGGCCCGTCCTCTTCCCCGGATGCCGCGCTGCCCCGGTTGCTTTGGATCGAAATGCGCAATGCCGAAGCGCCACCGTTGCAGATCCGCCTGGGACCCCATCCGGAGAAGCCGGATCAGATTTTACTCGAAACGGACGGTCAGGCGGCCTGGGCTGCGGCCTCGCCCTCCGGCCTGCTTGACGCACCGCTGGATCCCCTCCTGTACCGTTCCCGGGACAT
>JAHDSS010000071.1 GCA_018432565.1 Kiritimatiellia bacterium | reverse complement strand
CGGCCGTAGGTTTCGATCCAGACCGGCTCGGTGTCGGGCAGCACCTCGCGGACGGTCCGGCCGACGATCTGGTCGGCCTTGAGGCCGGTCATGGCTTCGAACGCGGGATTGACGGCCAGGAAGCGGTAGTCCGTCGGGACGCCGCGGCGGTCGCAGATGATTTCATGGACAGCGAAACCTTCGAGCATTTCGTGGAAGAGGGTGCGGTAGTCCTGTTCGGCGCGCTTGCGCAGGACGGCTTCGCCGATGTGGGCGGCGAGGCTTTCGAGAATCTGGATGGTTTCGGTGGTGAACTGCCCCTTGCGGCGGTCGTTGATCTGCAGCAGGCCGGTGATCCGGCCCTGGACGCGGATGGGCACGAGGGCGATGGAGGCATAGCCGGCGGCGAGACAATGGCCCAAGAGCCGGGGGATGGCGTCGGCCGTGAACTGGCGGGGGGCGTCGTTGGTCCAGCAGCTGCCGCCGGGGGTGAAGAGAGGATGGCCGGATTCCGGTGTTCCGGAGAGCACCAGTCCGCAGGCGCAACGGAGGATGGGTTGTCCGTCGGCGTCCAGGCGGGGGGCTCCCTGTTCGTCGAGTTCGGTCAGGTCGTGCTCCAGCTCCATGAAGCGGCAGGAGAAGCCCTGCTGGGCGACATAGGGATGCTGGTGGCCGCTCTGGAGGCGGATGCCGGCGGCGTCGCAGCCGGTATTGGCCTTGATCATGGCCACCAGCCGGTAGAGCAGATCCTGCAGGTCGTCGGGTTCGTTGAGGATCTGAAGGGTCTGGACGCCCATTTCGCGGTACTGTTCGGCGCGCTTGCGGTCGGTGATGTCACGGGTGACGCCGTGCAGTTCCACGCGGCCGGTCCGGGCGTTGACCATGTAGCGCGTGATGACTTCGGTGTGGACCAGGTGGCCGTCGGCATGCAGATGGTCCACGGCGTTGACGAAGTACTCGCCGAAATCGAGATGGCCGGCGCGGAGTTCGGCGGCCCGGGCCTGGATCTGGCGTTTCAGGTCGTCGCGCTGGGCGGGAACGAGAACGGAGTCGAGGGGGCGGTCGAGCAGGGATTCGGGCGCCAGGCCCAGCAGTTTGCGGATGGATGGGCTGACATACCGGAAGCGCAGGGTTTCGGCATCCAACGTCCAGACGACATCCACCATGTTTTCCGTGAGCAGTCGGAACTGCTGTTCGCTGTCGCGCAAGGCCTGTTCGGCGCGCTTGGACTCGGTGATGTCGATGTGGGTGCCGACGACAATGGAGGTGGGGCGGCCATCGGCATCGAGCAGGGCGCGGCCGCGGGAAAGAATCCAGACCCAGCTGCCGTCGGCGTGCCGCATGCGGAAGGTCTGCTGGTACAGGCGGTTGGGATGGCGCAGATAGGCCGAGAAACGGCGCATAGCCGTTTCCTTGTCGTCGGGATGCAGCAGGTCGAGCCAGGCGGATTCGACGGTGGAGTCATCGGTGCCGGGCGCTTCGCGGGGGTCCCGTCCGAGCATCTGGAAGTATTCGGGGCTG